>JAZSMZ010000142.1:0-6454 GCA_045536155.1 Eubacteriales bacterium | reverse complement strand
CACGGGTGGTAATCATGCCGATCTTAACGAGGATTATGCCTCCATTCCCGCAGAAATGAAGGCTGTTGCCGCATATTTCGGTCATGACGTCCTTCGCGGAATGTCTGCCTTTGACGTGATGAGTAAGATCCCCGAGCTTCGCGAAAAATTCGGTGACAGAGCCATACTCCGCGCGCTTCACTTCATCGCGGAGAACGATCGTGTCAAAAACGCTACCGAGGCTCTTAAGAAGGGTGATACGCTTGCCTTTTTCGATAATGTCAAGGCATCGGGCGAGTCCTCGTTTATGTGGCTGCAGAATGTATATACCACCAAAAACGTGCACGAGCAGGGACTTTCGCTTGCGCTCGCGGTGATGGATGATGCGCTCGGAAAGTGTGATGAAAGATCGGCGTATCGCGTACATGGCGGAGGCTTTGCCGGCACCGTTCAGGCATTTGTGCCCCTTTCGTTCGTTCCCGAATTTACTGCGGCGATGGACGCTGTGTTCGGAGAGGAAAGCTGCCGCGCACTCAGAGTCCGCGCCGACGGAGCAATCAAAGTTATTTGACAAGGAATGAGGAAAAATGAGGTATAAAAAGATATCTCCCTTTGAGGAAAAGGCCGAACAGGTCAAGCGCCCCAAGTGGATACGCCTGCTCTACGTCGCTTTACTGTTTGTTGTTTTTGAGGCTGTTTACATGACGGGCCTTCACTTTGAGTGGAAGCCGATAGTGTATATTTATGCAATCGCTGCCACCCTCCTCTTTTTGGCGTACTTTGTGATAAACGCCGGCTTTGAAAACAAGCCGATACCCTTTGATGCATTGCCCGAAACATGGGACGACGACAAAAAGAAGCGCTTTGCCGAGAATGACAAAAAGCGCAAGGAGATTGCCCGAAAGCTGATGTATTTTATAATACCCCTGCTTTTGGTTATCGGCATCGACATCGTATATATGGCATTTTTCAACAAATAAACCGGAGACCGTTACATTCGTGGAAATCATTGCAAAAAGCAGAGAAAATGACAACTGTGAGCTTTACACGCTCTGCTCGGGATCAACGGGCAACAGCGTTTTTGTAAAGCTGGGATCGAGCGCATTTCTTATCGATGCGGGGATCAGCGCGAGAGGGATCTGCCAATCGCTGACGTCGATCGGACACTCGATGGACGAGATAAAATCGATATTTATCACGCACGAGCACAGCGATCACATAAAGGGTGTCGAGCAGCTGACCAAAAAATTCGGCACACCGATCCATTGCATCTCGGCCTGCGCGCCATACATAAAATGCAGTGGGGGATGTATGTTCATGCACCCGACGCATCACCGACTTTCCAACGGCGACGTTGAGATCCGCTCCTTTGCCACCCCGCATGACAGCATGGGCAGTGTCGGATACGTGATCATATCCGAGGAGCTAAAGATCGGCATCGCTACCGACCTTGGCGAGATGACCGACGAGATACTCTCAGCACTTTCGTCGTGCGATCACGTCATACTCGAATCCAATCACGACGTTTCAATGCTCGAAAACGGGCCCTACCCCCTCTGGCTCCGTCAGCGCGTGCTCTCGCGCTACGGTCACCTTTCAAACGATGACTGCGCCAAAACGGCGGTCACTCTCGCCAAAAACGGAGTGAAGAGCATCACTCTTGCGCATCTGAGCGCCGAAAACAACACTCCGCCTCTCGCCTTTGCCACCACCCGCCGCTCGCTCGATATTGCGGGCTTTGACGGATTTTGTCTTAAAGTGGCGTCGGCACACGAATGCACGAAGATATTTTGACAAAATTGAAAAAAACAAAACTTTCGATATTACGGAAGGTATTAAATTAACATGAAAAAAACAATTTTCAACCCCAAAAGATCACTCTCCGCTCTTCTGGCACTGATCCTTGCGCTTCCCCTTTCGGTTGCGGCCGAGGAAATTGTGCCCGATACGGCAGAAGCGGCACCGAGCGCTCATCAAACCGTGGTAGTGCCCAATTTTGAATACAGCTTTGTAAAGGGTCGCGCGACGGTGATCGACACCTGCGACATCGTCGGTCCCTGGCTTTGGGGTGAAAACGTTTCGGGCGTGCTGCCCACCACCTCGCTTGACAGCTACCCCTTTGTGAGCGCCGACCGGAGCGGCTGCATCAGAGTGCGCGGCGACGGAGTTAAGGGAGGCGAATGGGTAACGGTAAAGAGAGCGCTCGATAACGGCGTCGACTATTCGAGATACAAAAACCTCATTTTCACCGTCTGCTCCGATCACATCGGCGAGGGCGATATATATGCAATGGTAGAGCTTCGCGGACAGAAAACGGTCGTCGAGGAAAGCGAGGTTGAGCTTGTCGGCGAAGAGGAAAACACAGAAGAGCTCCCCTTTGAGGAGGTCCGCCGATTTGAAAGCGAGCCTCTTTCGCCCGAAACGTGGAACGGCCTCATTTGCGATATCTCCGATTGGGAGGGCGCTTCTTCGGTTGTCGAGATGACGATAGGTTTATGCTTTGTGCCATACGAGCAAAGCGATATTTTATACAACGTAAATTACAATATCGACTTTTTTGCGGGCGCCGAGAGTGAAAATTTCGAGCGCGAGGTGTATTTCATGTCCGATTCCTATTCGGCATCGGGCACCGACAACAGCGTTTCATTTTCGAGTGATCCCGTAATGATGGCGCTTAACATCAGCTATTCCCGCGCCGAGCAGTGCGCGCTTTACAGCGGCGCTCTCCCCGAAGGAATAATGGACAGCGCCGATGCGCTGAAAATCCGTCTGGCAAACTATTCAAGCTGTAGTAAGATGACTCTCGAATATGCAACGGCCACCCAGCCGTCCTACAAGCAGAATCCCGCCATCAGCGTGTCGCTCGATTCGTCGGCGGGTATGCAGAGCATCTATTTCAGGCTTCCCGACAAGAAAATTACCGAGCTGAAGATCAGCTTTGACAGCGAAAGCGACGGAATTATCGAGTTTTACTCCATCTCGCCCGCATCATACTATGCGCCCATCGATAAGCGGCTGGGAGAGGCGGTTTCGGGCGAGGGATATATTACCTCTTGCAAATTGGACGACAGTCAGAATATAATGATCAGAGGAGCGCTGAGCGACGCCGGCGTAAGCGCGTATAAGGGACTGAAGGTTCAGCTTTACGAGCTTACCGGCAATATGCCGACAGAAAAGCTGTTCGACGGATCGCTCCGACCGCTCAAATCGGTGGCGGCATCGTCGGCGCTGACCTTTGAGATCCCCCTTTACGACGGTCAGCGAAGCCGCATATCGTCCCGCTTTGCCCTGGCGGTATATAACGAGGCAAAAAATCAGATCACTTTGCTCACCGCCCCCGCATATATCACGAACCCCGAGTTTGCGGGCGACAGATCGGATGCGGTATACACCATGCCAAACGGCAAAAAAGGCCTTGTATCATCGCCCGATGTTGCCGTCGAGGCGGGCGTATCGTCCACCGTCGTTGACGTCGATATCGGCAAGCTCTTTACGGTATCGAAAGAGGGCATCGCCCATCGGTACGACGGAAAAACGTACTATTTCGATGCATCGTATATTGAGCAGCTCGATAGGCACGTCAAGGATATGTACATATCGAATACGACGGTCAATCTGCGTCTGCTTTTAACAAAGCCCACCTATTCGGACTTCGTCGAAACGCTTATCGATCCTTCATCGATCTCCCGCGTTTGCTGCTACTACGGATTCAGCCTTTCGAGCGAGGAAAGCATCAGCTATCTGTCGGCGGGATGCGATTTCCTTGCAAACAGATACTGCCGTGCCGATGCAAAATACGGACTTGTAAGCGGCGTTATCGTGGGTGCCCGACTTGACCTTGCCTACCGCTATTACAATACGGGAGCCAAAAATCTTCGCGAGTTTGCAGACTCATACTGCCGCGCGTTCAGAACGGTTGCCAACACGATGCGCGCTGTCGGCGGAAACGTCAGAATGTATATCCCGATAGGCGGCGAATGGGACGGCCTTTTGTCCGACGGACAGTATTTTAACTATTACAGCCGCGATCTTGCCGACATTTTCGCCGAGCAGATACGCGCCGAGGGCAACATCGCATACGGCTACGTCGTAGATTTTTACGACCTCGGCAAGAGGGCACTGTCCGACGTCAATGCAAGCGCGTCCCTTATAAACGGAGAGGCGGGAGTGCGAACGCTCGATCAGCTTTGCGCCTATCTGAAAAAGTCGCGTTTTACCTATGAAAATCTGCCCCGTCCGATAATCATCGCCAAAGCGCCCGATCCTCTCTTTGACATGGCTTTCACCCTTACCGAGCGCCAGGCAAGGCTTGAATATATCCTGCTTTACACCGCCGTTTGCTCCGATTTCGCATCGAACGTCGAAAGCGTAATATTTGACAGTTCGCTTATTGACGGAGAGATGGCCTCCTTCGTTTCGCTCCTTCGCGATATTGACACTCATAACTATTCTTCGGTCACCGATTATGCCCTCGGGCAGTATGGAATCGGGGACTGGTCGGATATAATATCGGGATACAAGACCGCTCTTTCGCCCTCCCGCGTGTGCTATATCAAAGCGGGCGAGCAGAGCCTTTCGCCCGACGTTTTCGGCACCTCTCCGCTCTGGATCGATCAATCGCACGACGTCACCTACACCGTGGGCTCGTCGGTAATCGGATTCGATACCAACGTCGATTTCAACGGACTTTCGTCGGCCGTTTCGGTGTATTTTTCGGACAACGGCGGACTCAAGGCGATAGGCGAACGGTTTACCCATCAGCGTGACCTGACTTTTGCCCCGATAATTTCCTTCAATCTCTATTCCGACCGCGACGACACCGTCACGGTGGTCTTCGACTCGGCATCGGGCAGATACGAATTTGAGTGCTCGGTCGTCGGCGGCAGATGGAACCGCGTGGTCTGCGATCTTGAAAATATGGAGGGCATTCAGGCGATAGACAAAATGACCTTCTACGCAAATAATTCGCTTGAGATGGCCCTGGCGGGATTTAATGCATCGTCGCGCGTCAATGACAGCGAATCGATTGCCAAAAAATTCGCCGAGGAGCACGAGAGCTTGACACCCTCGACACCCGAGAGGGCGGATCAGGTAACCGTTCTGGTTCTTGCTCTGGTGATCGTGTTTGCTCTCGCGGCCGAGATAGTGTATATCGCGGTGCGCAGACGCCGTGCCGATGCCGAGCACAAGAGGGAAAAACGTCTCGTTTTCGGCAAAAAGCATGGATGAATGGCCCTCATTGTGAATGACAGAAAAAGGACGCATTTTTCTCCAAAATGACAACAAACACCAAAAGGCGGGAGAAAATTGTGTCCAATATGTTAAATTTGTTAAAAACAGTTGCATAATTCAAATAAAAAAGTTATTATATTATTTAATAGTATAATCTCGTCCGCCAAAATGCGATTTTTTGCGGATAAAACGATAAAATAACGATGTGAAAAATAAAGAAGCCGGAGGAAAAACGATTTTTATGACATTCGAGCTTGAAGAAAACTACGAAAATATTGTCAATATAAAGGTGGTCGGTGTAGGCGGCGGCGGAAACAACGCCGTTAACCGCATGATCTCCACAAATGTTAAGGGTGTGGAATTCATTTGCATCAATACCGATAAGCAGGCTCTGCTTAAATCCACCGCATCGCATATGATTCCGATCGGTGAAAAGCTCACCAAGGGTCACGGCGCCGGCGCAAACTGGGAAATCGGCGAAAAGGCCGCTAAAGAAAATGAAGAAGAGATAGCCAACGCATTAAAGGGCGCTGATATGGTATTCGTAACTGCCGGCATGGGCGGCGGTACAGGTACCGGTGCTGCTCCTGTTGTTGCAAAGATCGCTAAAGATATGGACATCCTCACCATCGGTGTTGTAACCAAGCCCTTCGCTTTCGAGGGCAAGCGCCGTATGGAATCGGCTGAAAAAGGTATCGAGCGCCTCCGCTCCTGCGTTGACTCGCTCGTTATTATCCCTAACGAGAGATTAAAGCAGATCTCCGATGAGCCCATCACATTTGCAAACGCATTCGCAGCAGCAGACGACGTTCTCCGCCGCGGCGTTCAGAGCATTTCCGACCTTATCACTATCCCCGGTATCGTTAACCTCGACTTCGCTGACGTTTGCGCAGTTATGAGCGACGCAGGATGCTCGCACATGGGTATCGGTATTGCCGAGGGCAAGGACAAGGCAGAGGTGGCCGCAAAGATGGCAATCTCCTCTCCTCTGCTTGAAACCTCCATCGAGGGCGCAACAGGCCTCCTCGTTAACGTTTACACCTCTCCCGATATCGGTCTTGACGAGGTTGAAAACGCATTCACCATGATCACCGATCTTGCATCTCCCGATGCGCTCGTTATCTGCGGTAACACCTTCGATTCATCCCTCGAGGACACTATGAAGATCACCGTTATCGCTACCGGCTTTGCCGCTCCCCACAACGAAACCAAGGTTTCGGTAAAGGAAGCTGTTCGCCACACC
>JAZSMZ010000108.1:0-8458 GCA_045536155.1 Eubacteriales bacterium | reverse complement strand
TGCAAGACCTGCCGTGATGCTCGCAAGAATGCTGGCAAGCCTGCAAGAGAAATGTTCACCACAACTTGTGCAAGATGCGGCAAGGAAGCAAAGGTTCCCTTCCAGCCCTCTAACGACAGACCCGTTTATTGCAGCGAATGCTATGCTGAAATGAAGCAGCAGTAATTTAAAATCAGGTCAGTCAAAACATAAAGGAGCGTATGATGTTTTTCATCATACGCTCTTTTTTCCTCCTGCGGGAGGCGATAACGGATAGATGTCATCTGTAATTGATTATACGGACAGACGGGACGATGCGAGGCGTGGCATCGCGGGAGTATATAAAATGCTCGATTATGGGAGAGGACAAAACTTATGTGTTTTTTGCCCTCTCACCGCCTTCGGCGGAGCTCTCCCAAGGGGAGAGCCTTTTTTGCCTCGCCCTTTGGGAGAGGTGGCGCGCGAATGCGCGACGGAGAGGGTCTCTCCTGCGCTCCTGCGCTCCTGTGTTCCTGCGGAGGGCGATAACGGATAGTTGTCATCTGTAATTGATTATACGGACACACGAAGATATATCTAGGCAGTGGGATATTCGCTGTTTTTGCGTAGCAAAGCCTGTTTCGTTCAGAAACAGGAAGCGAATTCCCTAAGACAGCGCGAAGCGTGTCTTTGTAGGGGAGGGGTCTCCCCTCCCGATATCCGCCCAACCGATTTCCGTGAAAAATGGGATAAAATTCCCATCGACGCGACTCAATGGCGCTTGTATGGCAAAAATACAAGATGTGCCAAAGATTTTAAAGCGGAAATCGACATCTTGTGTTAAAATGGGTAAAAAATCGTGAAAAATTGTCAAAAAACTGTGAAAAAAATCGTTTTACTACTGTACAAATCGAAAAAAGTGTGATATAATCAGAATGATAGTTATATAATTCGGAGAAAAAGTGACAATAATAAATGGAATATAAGGATAAGAGGCGCGAAAACGGCTCTTCGGCCCATAAATTTGACAAAAATAAAGGCGGAAACAAGGGAAAGCGTTTCGGCGAAAACCGTACCTTCGAGCAGCGCGAGCTGCCCGAAAACGTAATCTACGGACGAAACGCCATACTCGAGCTGTTAAAGCGCGAAGATGCATCGAAATATATAGAAAAAATATATATCAAATCGGGCGAGAGAGAAGGCTCGCTGCGTCTGATCGAATCGAAGGCGATCGAATCAAAGGTGTCGCTAATCGATGCCAGAGCGCAAAAGCTCGACGAGCTTGCTTTGGGAGCATCGCATCAGGGAGTGGTTGCGATATGCGCCGAAAAGGAGTACGTTGATATCGACGATATTCTGGCCATCGCCGAAGAGCGAGGCGAAAAGCCCTTCCTCGTTATCTGCGACGGGGTAGAGGATCCCCACAATCTCGGTGCGATAATCCGAAGCGCCGAATGTGCGGGTGCACACGGAGTTATAATTCCCAAGCGCCGTTCAAGCGGACTTACCGCAGTCGTATCAAAATCGTCGGCCGGAGCGCTGACCCATATGGCTATCGCGCGTGTGCCCAACTTGGCATCTGCAGTTGACGAGCTTAAAGAAAAGGGCGTTTGGATATATGCCGCCGAAGCGGGCGGAACTTACTACTACGATTGCGACATAACCGGTGCCGTTGCCATCATCATGGGCGGCGAGGACAGCGGCGTGTCGCGCATACTCATGGACAAAAGCGATTTCGTCTTGTCGATCCCCATGCACGGCAAGATCAACTCGCTTAACGTATCGGCCGCGGCGGCAGTACTTCTCAACGAAGCGGCGATCCAGCGTGCCGGAGTTAAAAGATGCAAGTGATCTGTTTGAAATATAGGCTGCTAATTATTCTTGACGGAGGACTCTAATGGACGAAATTAAGAAAAATGAAATATCTGCCGACACTCTCAAGATGAGAGTCAAGGCAGGACTTGACCGTCAAAAGGATGCCGCAAAGAGCATCAGGGAAGAGGACAAGCCCAATATTATAGAAAATGCGGCAGAGGATTACTCTCTTGAAAAGCAGGACAATCCTTATGTGAATTTGTCCGTTGACGATATAATCGGCCAGTTCATGACCGAAGAGGACATGAAGTTTTTCCGTGTCGAGGACGACACCGAGATCGCTTCCGAGGAAAAGGCCGACGAGATAATCGTTATCGACGAGGCTGCTGCCGAGGCGAGTGCCGAAGAGATCGCAGACGAGGCGAGTGCCGATGATCTTGCCGCTGACGAGATTGCAGAAATTGCCGAGATCATTGAGGCAGTTCAGAGCGAAAAGACCGACAGCATCATTATGGCCGAAAACGACGACGAGCTTTCCAATATCCCCGCCGACTACGCGCTCGGCGAACAGCTCGATGACGACATTGAGGGCAACGGAGTTCAGAGCGTCATTGCTGAAAACCGCGATGAGCTTTCGGATGACGATCTTGACAGCGAAGCTATGTTCGAGATCGCCCAGATAGTCCAGAACGAAGCCAAAAAGAAGAAAAAGAAAAAGAAGAAAAAGAAAGCCGAAACCGCACTTGCCACAGTTGATGGCGAGGAGAGCGCCGAGCTTACCGACGTCAACGGCGACGGCGTTATAGACGAGACCGATCTCAAGCTCATGATGGCCTTCGACATGAACGAAGAGCTTGAAAATACGGGCAGCGTCGAAAAGATCAACAGCATCAACGAAGAGATCGAACAGCATGAACATGAAATTGAAGATGGCATCAAGGAAAAGAAGCCCTTCAAGCTCAATTTTGAAATTCCCGAATTCTTAAAGACCAAAAAGCGCGAGGAATATACCGCGGTCGGTCAGATCTCGGGCATATTCGCCGAGTTCAGACGCGAATACAGCATTTTGCTTATCCGTATGCTCGCCGCGATCGTGCTTTTGATAGTAGCCTTCTTCTTTGAAAATCTGAATATATTCGGCGGATCTCTTCCGGCCGGTGTCAATATGTCGATATTCCCTGTCGTTCACTGCATGCTTGATTTGCAGATGATAATCCTTGCCTGCCTGCTTATCCCCAAGCAGATCATCTCGGGCTTTAGCGCCGCAATCAAGCTTAAGCCCATTCCCGAGAGTATGACCGTTCTGACTATCATCATGTCGGTGATCTACACTCTCATCTCCTGCTTTGCAAAATCGGGCAACACGCTCAAGATGTACGGCTTTGCCGTTATCCTTTGCGTATTCCTTACTCTTCTTTACGAGTTCTTCAATAAAAAGCGCGAGATCCAGAACTTCAACGTTCTTGCTTCCAAAAAGCAAAAGCACGTTATCGAAGCTGTTGACGACGATCAGGCAGAGCTTGAGCGCGAGGCCTTTGCGGAAGTTCTTCCCGACGAGCCCGAGCTCTTCAAGATCACAAAGACCTCCTTCGTTGACGGATTCTTCTCCCGCCTTGATGTTGAATCGAAGCATCGCAAGATACTCGACATCCTCCTTCCCGCGGGCGTCGGTGTGTTCGTGCTCTTTACCGTTATCGCAGCGTTCTTTACAAAGGATTTCATAAGCGCACTTTCCTTCGGATGCTCATCGGCACTCTTTGTGCTTCCGTTCTCGGTATTCATCACCTACGCTTACCCCTTCTTTAAGGCGGTCAACGAGGCTTATGCCGTTGAAAGCACCATTATCGGCGAGGATTCGATCGAGAAATACTCGCATGCAAGCGTTGTTTCCTTCGAGGACAAGGACGTATTCCCCCCCTACGGAGTAAAGGTAAAGCAGGTCAAGGTATATGGCGAAAGCCGTATCGACTACGTAATATACAATGCCGCCAGCGTATTTATGACCATCGGCGGTCCGCTCTCCGACGTATTTGAGGTTGCAACCCGCGATCTCGGACATTCGGACAACGTCGAGATACTCGCAGTCGAGTCCAACGGCATCGAGGCGCTTATCGACGGTGTTCACGTTTACATCGGCAAGGCACCCTACATCCGCGGCAACGGATTCACCCTCCCGCGTGATGCCAACGGTGTTGACGAGGAGAGCAGCGGCGAGATCTGCGTTATGTATATGACCATGGGCGATCAGCTTGCCGCCAAGATGTACGTTCAGTACGTCATCGATCCCGATTTCGAGCCGCTTTTGAAGCAGCTTTACAGAACGGGCGTCTGCGTCGGTATCAAGACCTTCGACCCCAACATCAACGATCAGATGCTTTCGACCCGAATCCGCATCTCGAAATACCCCGTCAAGATCATCAAGGTCAAGACCAAGGGCGAAAGACCTGAAGTTGAACCGCACGTGGACAGCGGAATCGTGTCCAAGGGCTCGTCGAAGTCGCTTTTACAGGCTCTCTCCCTTTGCGAAAGAGTTACAAACGCGACAAAGAATGCGCTCATCGTCAAGATGTTCTCTCTGGCAATCAGTGTTATCGTTTCGATATTGCTCCTTATCTTCGCAAAAGAGAGTGTAAACTCCTTCTACGTTGCGCTCTACCAGATCTTCTGGATAGTGCCCACCGTGCTTCTCACAAAGCTGAGCATAGGCAAGCTTTGATAATAACCGCAAAAAAAGGGGGAGAATGCTCCCCCTTTTAAATATAGAAAAACACTTACTTCAAAAAAATGTATTGACTTACCACAAGAGGAATGAGTGAAATGGATTTCAATTCAATTCTGAAAAGCGTTTCAAAGCCGGGCAGATATACCGGCGGCGAATTCGGACAGATCATAAAAAACAAAGATGAAGTAAAAGCGCGTTTTGCCTTTTGCTTTCCCGATACTTACGAAATAGGCATGTCCAACCTCGGCGTGCGCATACTTTATGGCGCACTTAACGAGCGCGAGAACATTTGGTGTGAGCGCGCGTATGCACCGTGGATCGATATGGAAGAAAAGATGCGCGAGCACAATATCCCGCTTTGGGCGCACGAAAGCGGAGATAAACTGCGCGATTTTGATATCGTGGCATTTACTTTGCAGTACGAGCTTTGCTATTCGAACGTGCTCAATATGCTCGATCTGGCGCAGATCCCTCTTTTGGCGGCCGACCGCACCGACGATATGCCAATCATTATCGGCGGCGGACCCTGCTCGTACAATCCCGAGCCGATAGCCGACTTTTTCGACGTCTTTTCGATAGGCGAGGGCGAAGAGGCGCTCGTCGAATTTACCGAGCTTTATATTAAAATGAAGGAATCGGGCGAATATACAAAAGCAAAATTCCTCTACGCCGTTGCCACCGAGCTCAAGGGATTTTACGTTCCCTCCCTTTACACCGTCTGCTATAACGAGGACGGAACGGTAAAGAGCTACACTCCTGCCGACGAAAAGGTGCCCGCCCGAGTTACAAAGAGAATTATCGAGGACATGGATAAATCGTATTTCCCCGACAAATTCGTCATGCCCTATATCGAAACCGTGCAGGACAGAATAGTCGCCGAGGTCTATCGCGGCTGTATTCGCGGATGCCGTTTCTGCCAGGCGGGAACGACCTATCGCCCCGTTCGCGAAAAATCGCCCGAGGTGGTCTGCGAGCAGGCGAGAAAGCTTTACGAAAACAGCGGATACGATGAGATCTCCCTTTGCTCGCTGAGCATCAGCGATTACAGCGAGATTACCGCTTTGACCGAGGGTCTGCTCGAATGGACCGACGACAAGCGTGTGTCGATATCCCTCCCCTCGCTCCGCGTCGACTCCTTTACCAAGGAGCTGATGGACCGAATCTCGTCGGTCCGCGCATCGGGTATCACCTTTGCTCCCGAGGCGGGAACTCAGCGTTTGCGCGACGTTATCAACAAAAACGTCTACGAGGACGACCTTCTGCGTGCCTGCGCCGTTGCCTTCGAGGGCGGTAAAAATCAGGTCAAGCTCTATTTTATGAACGGTCTTCCCACCGAAACCGAGGACGATATCGAAGGCATCGCCAAGCTCGCCTTGAGCGTGGTTGATTCGTATTACAAAAATCCCAAGGTCAAGAGAATGCGTCAGGTGAACGTGACCGTCAGCGTGGCTTGCTTTATCCCCAAGCCCTTTACTCCTTTCCAGTGGGAAGCGCAGGATACCCTTGAGAGATTGCGCGAAAAGCAGGAATTTTTGGCATCGAAGATCACCGACCGCAAGATCCGCTATAATTGGCACGAGGCTAAGGTCAGCCGAGTCGAGGCGGTATTCGCACGCGGCGACCGTAAGCTTTCCAAGGTCCTTTTGGCGGCACATGATGCAGGCATTAAATTCGACGGCTGGGACGAGTGCTTCTCCTACGATAAATGGGTTGAAGCCTTTGATGAATGCGGTATTGATATGTCATTTTATGCGAACCGCGAATTTTCCGAGGATGAAGTGCTTCCCTGGGATGTTATCGATTGCGGTGTAACAAAGGAATTTCTGCTTCGCGAGCGTCATCGCGCATACGAAGGCAAGACAACCAACAACTGCGCCGAGAATTGCTCGGCATGCGGAGCGAATAAATTGGGAGGTAAAAACAGATGGTGCCCGAAAACAACCAAGTAAAAAACGCACAGCCGACGGTCATAAGAATTCGATTCACCAAGGTAGGCTCACTGCAGTTTATATCCCATCTCGACCTCTGCCGCACCATGAAAAGCGCGCTCATTCGCGCAAAGGCACCCCTTTGGTACTCCGAGGGATTCAATCCCCACCCCAGAATGACCTTCGCTCTTCCGCTCTCCATCGGAACGGAAAGTGTAAATGAGCTGCTCGATGTCAAGCTGAATTATGAGGTGGATGCCGAAGCGTTCCGCGCCGCTCTCGATGCCGAAACCACCGATGAGATGAAGATAGTCGAATGCTACTATCCCGAAAATAAGCTCAATAGCATCGAATGGGCGGAATACGAGCTGAATTTTGATCGCAATATCGAAAGCGCGAAGGGAATGTTCGACGAGCCTTATATAATAATGAAGAGATCGAAGAGCGGAGAGAAGGAAACCGATATTTCACCTCTCACCGCACTCTGCGAGATCGAGGGCAATCGTGCACGGGTGATACTCAGCGCAACAAGCGAAAAGTTCCTTAATCCCGAGTATATCGCCGCCGCAATCTGCAAAAAAACAGGGGCGGAAAGCTATACGATCGTGCGCACGAACATTTTGAGATCGGACAAAAAGACCTCGTTCAGATAATATTGTAAAAAGAAAACGATTCAACGTCGCATATAACGCGAAGGCTGGATATAAGCTGCGCCTTTGCATCGAGATAGTCGCTGTCGCCGTCGCTAAGCCCGCAAAAGTACATCTCGTGTGCCGCACGTTCTGCGTCGCTAATATAATCAAAGTTGACGCTCAAAGCGATCAGATCTCTCTTTTCCTCCCATCGGTCGAAAAAATCGGCCATCGAATCGCGGGAAAAGAGAGTGGTCGAATTGGGCGTCTTTTCTATAATTTCAATCATTTCATCGGCAAACGATGTCACAAAACACATGTTTATAACCGATAAAGCAAGGACCAGCGTGATAATTGCTATGGAACTTATAAGCGCTTTCATTTTTTCTCCTTTTCTATAACCGTAAAGTTGCCGCCGTCGTCGACGGAAAAGAAAAATATCTCTTCGAGCGTTAAATGCCGCTTTTTTAACTCCCGCGCAAGCCAGCTCTCGCTTTTTTGAACAAAGGTAAGGCCGTTTTTGTTTATCTGACCGTCAACTATCAAAGGGTGATCGAGTCCGACTACCGAGTTTTGCGCGGTGATGACCGAAAGCTGACCGTTTTGCTCGAGCAGGGCATAGTCGACGTCGCGTATTCCGCGTACTTCCTTCAACCGGAGCTCCCCGAGCAGCTCGTCAAGCGACAGACGCATCTTCAAAAGCTCTTTTTGATCGATTTTTCCGTGCGCAATGATTATGCCTGGTGTGCCGTCGAAGATCTTTTTGAATTTGCGCGACTTCGTCGATAGATATGCGGATACGATTTCAAGAAATATAAGGAGAATGATCGGTATGAGCGAGTGCAGAATGGGTATGTTGTAATTTGCGATGGGCATAACGGCAAGCTCGGAAAGCATGAGCGATATCACAAGCTCGGATATCTGCATCTGCCCGATCTGCCGTTTGCCCATTATCCTCATGACGAAAACGAGAAAAAAATATATCAGCGCTGTGCGTGAAATTATGGTAAGCATTTGTTCACCTCAAAATTATTTTTTGCCGTCTTTTGAAAGATATTCATAGAAATAAATGAAAAAAACGATTTGTGTGGCCGTGAAAATCAATATATTGGGTCTCGCGATACGGTTAAACCGCAAGGTGTAGAGGGCTAAAAAAAGAATAAAAAAAGACATAAAAAAACTCAAAAAAGGCTTGACAAAAGGAATAAAGTGTGGTATTATATTAAAGCTGTCCCAAAGAGAGGGCGGCAGGCGAGGCAGAAGCCGAGTCATGGTCTTTGAAAATTGAACAGCAGAGAAAGACAAACGAGATATGAAAGTATCAAGTGTGAATTCTCGTCAAAAGAACTTGAAAAAGAAGTTCTCAGAGTTTATTTACTCAATACAAAGTAATTAAAGGCAAA
>JAZSMZ010000098.1:0-12893 GCA_045536155.1 Eubacteriales bacterium | reverse complement strand
CTTTGGCAGCCCTCCTTTTTCTGTAATTTTTACCCATTTATTATAGGATATCCAGATTTTAATTCTTTATCATAACAAACCGGGCAAACGGAAAGGGTTGCCTTTGCAACAAAATTTGCAAAAACAGCCCTTTTGTTTTTTGTTGACAGCGCATTTATGTGGTGGTATAATATAGTTAATAAAACTTTTTTGAGTACGATATGAAGATAAACGAACTATACAATGTAAAAATCTCAGATATGAGCAACCTCGGATACGGCATCTGCCGCATCGACGGCAAGGTCGTATTCGTCAGCGGCGCCGTTGACGGCGACGAATGCTCGGTAAGGATCACCAAAGCAGGACGCGATTTTTCGCAGGGGGAGGCCGTCGAGATATCAGTTCCCTCTCCCTACCGTAAATCAAGCGACTGCGACGTGTGCGACAAATGCGGCGGCTGCAACTACCGTAATATCAGCTATGCCCACGAGCTTGAGCTGAAAAAGAGATACATCGAGGGCATTTTCCGCAAAAACAAGCTGGACATCCCCGTATCCGACATTGTTCACGACGGAAATGTCGATCATTGGCGAAGCAAGGTTATTTACAGTATCGACGCAAATGGGCAAATGGGCTTTAATGCGCAGAAAAGCCATGATATCGTGCCTAACAACTGCTGTTTGCTTGAATCGCTCAATATCGCGCCCGTGAGCACCTATCTGCGTGAGTTTTTCGCCCAAAAGGGCAATTCGGGTGTCAAAAGCGTATGCATCCGCACATCCGAATCGAGCGGCGAGGTGATGGTCTGCTTTGTTACCAAGACGTCTCGCTTTGATGCCGGAGATACTCTCGCACGCGAGCTTTCCGACCGCTTTTCGAGCGTTGTCAGCGTGATACAGAATGTCAATCCCGATTTTGACGGTCTTACGTTCTGCGAAAAGAGCATTCTGCTCTTCGGCAAGGATCATATTACCGATACTCTTTGCAATTTGCGCTTTGATATTTCGCTTAATTCCTTTTACCAGATCAACCATTCGATGACCGAGCGCCTTTACAGACATGCATCAGCCCTTGCCGATATGAAATCGGGCGAAACGCTGGTAGATCTGTTCTGCGGAATCGGTACGATCGGTCTGCATTTCGCCGACCGATTCCCCGGAATCGACCTACACGGTATCGAGATAGTACCGAGCGCCGTTGAAAATGCCAAAGCCAACGCGCAGACCAACGGAATCGAAAACGCGAGTTTTATATGCGGCGACGCGACGTCATCGGCGCTTGATCGCGCCGACGTTGTGGTAGTCGATCCGCCCCGCCGCGGACTTACTGCTGCTCTCATCGAGCGCATCTGTGACATATCGCCCTATCGCATAATATACATCTCCTGCGGACCCGACACACTCGCACGCGATCTTCGCGTATTTTACGAAAAGGGCTACCGCGCAGACGGTGTGACTCCCTTTGATCTGTTCCCTCGGACGGGTCATTGCGAATGCTGTGTGATGCTGACGAAATAAAAGATAATAAGGAAAATGTCATGAAAAGAATTTTTGCTTCAAAAAAAGCTTTGGCAACTTATCCCTTCACAATTGTGTTGTTTTTTATTTGTTCAATTCTGTTCTTTTGCTTAATTTGTTCAGGCAAAACCGAAAACATTGTACCGGGTTTAATGGGATTTCTGTTCTCTTTTTCTCTTTTCTGTATTCTTTGGCTGTCTTTGAACAGGTCTGCTTGCATTATTTGGGTTGAAGACGGCATTGTAAAACGTAAAGGGCTTATCCGCGGTTTTTATAAAGAATGCCCTATCAGTTCCATTAAGAAAGTAACACTGCATCATATCCATAGGCAAGGAACATTCATATATTTGGTAGACGACAGTACCGAAGAATATAAAAAGCTGTCTCCTATCAGAAAAGACAGCTATATATGCTTCAAAAAAACGCGAAAGAATCTGGAATTTTTAAGTGAATTCTGGCAAGGCAGAATTCAAGAATAAACGAAGCTTTACGGTTTCATGATATAATCAAAAAAGCGGAGGTTTACCCTCCGCTTTTTTTACTGTCAGTTATTTGATAAAAAGCACAGCTATTGAGCAAATGAAAACGAAAACCGCGGTTCCGATGCTGAAATAGGCCACCTTTCGGCTCGTGTTCCATTGTACGTATGCCTGGCAAAGCATCGATACTCCCATGAGAGGAATACAAACATTGATCGCTTGATGCCACACGTTTAATATCTGCAGTGTTGCCAACGTTACGACAGCCAAATTTACAATGACCGATATTACGGTTATGGTCTTTTCATGGTGCGATCTCCTTTTCGTCACGGCAGCTTCTTGCCGCAATTATTGCAGTACTTATAATCGTCGGCAACGCGAGTTCCGCAATAGGGGCAAAAGTTGTTGTCTTTGTCGCTTTGATATGTCGTGCTCTGATAATCTCCAAAGCGCTCGTTTAACGGATCCGGTTCCTCGCTCGAAGTCGTTATATCATAGGTTGAATATCTGTTCTTTGAGGTGGCATTCTTGAAATTATATATCGTTATAACAACTGCCATGCCCGTCCAAAGAACGCCAAACAGAGCCATAATGCCGCTTGCCCGGGCAGCAATCACAGTCCAAAGAATTCCAAATACGATCATAAAGATTCCTGAAACTCCGCCCATCATCGACGGTCCGCGTCCCGGTTTTATGCTTCTCATATTATCACCTCTCTGTTGTATCTTTGCAAATTCATTATATCACATTTATGCAGGCATTTCAATAAATTTTACCTTATTTCGGCTAAAAAACGCCTCTATTTTTTCGTCCGGGCAACTTTTGAACAATTAATTTACAATTTCCGCTTTATTTTTCATGCGATTCGTGGTATAAATGTTTAGATATATCATTTTAAATCAAGGAGAAACGATTATCATGACTAAAAAGATTATTACATTGGCGCTTGCAGCAATGATGGTATTCTCTCTCGCTGCCTGCTCCAACTCCGGTACAAACTACGATTTTGACCTTACCGAATACATTACCCTCGGCGAGGACAAGGGAATCGAAATTTCCAAAGCAAAGGTTGGCGAAAAGCTCGCAGAGACTGTTGACGTCCTTCTCGAGTCCGCAGCAACCAAGATCGTAATTACCGATCGCGCCGCAAAAGAGGGCGATATCGTAAACATCGACTTTGTCGGCAAGCTCGATGGCGAAGAGATCAAGGATGAAAACGGCCTTACTCCCGCATCCGACGAAGCAGTTGACGTTACCATCGGTGACGGTGCTTTCGTTGAAGGCTTTGAAGAGTCCATCGTAGGACATCTCACCGGCGACGCTTACACTGTTGACATCACCTTCCCCGAGGATTATCTGGGATCGGCACTCGCAGGCAAGACCGTAGCCTTTGACATCACTGTCAACTCTATCACCGAAAAGATCTTACCCGAGTACAACAACGATCTTATCAAGGAAAAGACCTCTTATGACACTATCCCCAAGTTCGAAGCTCAGATTCTTAAGAGCATCCGCGAGGAAATGGTTTGGAATGCACTCAGCACTTCTTCAGTTGTAAAGAAGTATCCCGAGGAAAACGTTAAGTTCTACTACGATCAGACCGTTGCTCAGTACAAGCAGATGGCAGGCGCATACGGCTATTCCTTCGATTCCTTCGTTGAAGCAATGATGCAGACCAGCACCAAGACCTTCCTCCAGCAGGTAATCAACGAATCAAAGACAAACGTTCGCAATGAAATGATCCTTCACTCCTTCCTCAAGGCTGAGTCTATCGAGCTCACCAAGGAAGTGTACGATTCCCGTATCGGTGCTCTTGTTGAAGAATACGCAGTAAAAGACGCAAAAGAACTCGAAAAGAACTACGGCAAGGAAATGATCGAAAACACTATGCTTTACGATATCATGATCGAAAAGCTTCTTGAGTACGCTGTAGAAGTTGAGTAATTAAAATTTAACTAAAAGCATCTCGCTTTCCTAAAAGAAATGCGGGATGCTTTTTTTGTTATAACTCCTTTTGGTGATTATGTTCGTGTTTTCGGCGCGATTTTTGTGAAAAATTTCAAATAACTATTGACATTTACGAATTTGTGTGCTATCATGTGTAAAGCGTTTTGCTTTACAGTTAAAAAGGAGTCGTATTATGCCGGCAGAGATCGATATTTCAAAAAACGTTATGACCTGCCGTCTGCTCGACTTTTACGGCGGACTGCTTTCCGACCGTCAGCGAGAGATACTCTCTCTTCACTACGACGAGGACCTATCGCTCGGCGAGATATCGCAAATATGCGGTATAACCCGTCAGGGCGTGGCCGATGCGCTGAAAAAGGGTGAAAACGCGCTGAACGATTTCGAAACGCGGCTCGGTCTTTTATCACGTGCGGATGCCCTTGAAAAAAATCTTGCCGAAATCGCAAAACAGCTGGACGAGGGCAAAGACAGAAAAGAAATTGCCGAGATCTTACGCTCAATCGTCCTGTAAATCCGTTATCGCAAATCCGACAAACAATATCGGAGAAAAATAATGTTTCAAAGCTTACAAGACAAAATAAACGCCGCCTTTAAGAAATTCCGCAGCAAAGGCAAGCTTTCCGAGGCAGATGTCAAGGAGGGCATGCGAGAGATAAAGCTCGCTCTGCTCGAAGCTGACGTTTCCTTCAAGGTCGTGCGTGATTTTATAAAAACCGTTTCCGAGCGTGCCGTCGGTGCTGAGGTTCTCGAAAGCCTCATGCCCGCACAGCAGATAGTCAAGATCGTTAACGAAGAGCTTACCGCGCTCATGGGCGGAAGCATTTCGAAGCTGACTATCAACTCAAAGCCGCCCACAGTAATCATGATGTGCGGTCTTCAGGGTGCCGGTAAGACCACTCACGCCGCAAAGCTTGCAGCTATGCTCAAAAAGCAGGGCAAGCGTCCTCTGCTCGTTGCCGGTGACGTATACCGTCCTGCCGCAATCAAACAGCTTGAGGTAGTAGGTTCGCAGGCAGGCATTCCCGTATTTCAGCTGGGCGATAAATTAAGCCCCGTCGAGATCGCAAAAGCGGGCGTTGAAAACGCAAAACAGCACGGAAACGACATCGTATTTATCGATACCGCAGGTCGCCTTCAGGTTGATGAAGCCATGATGGGCGAGCTTGTTGATATAAAAAACACCGTCAATCCCGATGAGATCCTTCTCGTTGTCGACTCGATGACAGGTCAGGATGCCGTTAACGTGGCTCAGACCTTCAACGAAATGCTCGACATCACCGGCGTCATTCTCACAAAGCTTGACGGCGATACCCGAGGCGGTGCGGCTCTTTCGGTACGAAGCGTTACCGGCAAGCCGATCAAATTCATCGGTACGGGCGAAAAACTCGATGCTCTCGAGCCCTTCCACCCCGACAGAATGGCATCGCGAATCCTCGGTATGGGCGACGTGCTCTCCCTTATCGAAAAGGCTGAGGCGGCATACGACGAAAAGCAGGCCGCCGAGCTGGAACGAAAGATCCGCGAGTCGAGCTTCACGCTGTCCGACTATCTCGATCAGTTCAAGCAGATACGCGGAATGGGATCGATGGATCAGCTTTTGGCTATGATCCCCGGCGTCAAGCCCGACGCTCTCAAGGATGCCAAGATCGACGAAAAGAAGATCGACCGCATGGAGGCCATCATCCTCTCCATGACTCAGCGTGAGCGCGACAAGCCCGATATTATCAATGCATCGCGCAAAAAGCGAATCGCCGCAGGAAGCGGAACGAGCGTTGAGGAGGTCAACCGCCTCTTAAAGCAGTATGACCAGACAAACAAGATGATGAAGCAGTTCAGCAACGGAATGATGGGCAACAAGTTCTCAAAGAAAGCATTCCGCAAGTTCAAAAAGCGCTGACAAATCCAATTTCGTTATATTATAAACAATAATATAAATATATCATATTAATTAATTTTATTCGGAGGAAAAATCCCATGGCAGTTAAAATCAGATTAAAGAGAATCGGTGCTAAGAAGGCTCCTTTCTATCGCGTAGTTGTTGCAGACGGCAGATTCCCTCGCAACGGTCGTTTCATCGAAGAGATCGGTTACTACAATCCCTGCGTTGATCCCGCTGAAGTTAAGATCGACAAAGAAAAGGCAGAGCAGTGGATCAAGAACGGCGCTCAGCCCACTGAGACTGTTCGCGCTCTTCTCAAGAAATAAGTTTGAAAATAAATTTTCAAACCGTGTTTTGTGACTTTCGCAGTTTCAAAACTGCGATTTGGTGCAAGCACCAAACCGGTCCCAATTCCACAAGAAAGGAATCTTTCGCTTCGCGAAAGATACGATTATTAACATGGCAGATTTAAGCAAAGTATTGCTTGACATCGCAAAATCCATCGTTGACGAGCCCGACAAGGTTGCGGTCGAGATCGACGATGACGGCGAAAACGTCAATCTTACCTTGAATGTTGCTCCCGACGATATGGGCAAGGTTATCGGACGCCACGGCAGAATTGCACGCGCTATACGTATGGTCGTTAAGGCCGCCGCCAACAGATCGGGCAAAAAAGCAACCGTTGAGATCAGATAATTATGTTCATGGCAGCTGTCGAGCGATCGGCAGCTGCTTTGTTCACAAAAAATTTACTCTTTTTGGCCTTGCATATCATCATCGGATATTGACTTTTCGCCCCTTTTGTATTATAATTACAAAGTAAAAATGAAGCAGAGCTCTCCGCTCTCACCTTGATGCTTGTCTTAGCACGGGTTAATAATCGTATTTGGACACGTTGTGGGTCGAATATTGTGTGCGGAGAAATGCTTTCTTCGCATTTTTTATTTTTTATCGCTTTTTGCGGGGGTGACTACCAATCAAAAACAATAACGGCAAGGAACATTACATTAACGACGATATTCGTTCCTTGGGCTTCCCTCTCTCCAAAGTTATGAGAGTTATCGGACCCGAAGGCGAGCAGCTCGGTCTGCTTACCTATGCAAACGCTCAGAAGGCCGCAGACGACAGAAACTTAGACCTTGTTATGATGTCTGCACAGTCCGATCCGCCCGTATGCAAGATCATCGACTACGGACGTTTCAAATTCGAGCGCGACAAACGTGAAAAAGAAGCCAAAAAGAAACAGCAGGTTGCTGACATAAAGGAAATCCAGCTCAGCTGCCACATCGACACAAACGATTTCAACACAAAGGCAAACCACGCCAAGAGATTCCTCAAGAATGGCGACAAGGTTCGCGTTGTGGTACGCTTCAGAGGCCGTCAGATGGCACATCAGGACATCGGCCGCGATCTTTTAGCCCGCTTTACCGAAGCTTGCGCCGAATTCGGCCAGCAGGATAAGGCACCCGTTATGGAAGGCCGCTCGATGACAATGTTCCTCGGGCCCATAAAGCAGACTGCCGCCACCAAGAAGGCAAAGGCAGAAAAAGCCGAAAAGGCAGAAATTGCTCCCGAAGCAAACGAGAGCGAAGCAGAATAATTTATTCGCTCCCATTAAATTCAATCAGGTATTCCTGCCGGCAGGACGTAGTGTGTAAGAATATAACGTCTTGCGCCGTATTCCTTACACTTGCAAATAAGTCGGCATGATATTAAAGCGGTCGGTCGGACGGCGACCTTGCCCTCCGCTATAACAAAAAACATTGTCGCCGAGAAACGGACAAGAAAATGCCTAAGATCAAAACACATAAAGCGACCGCCAAGCGTTTCTCGCTTACCAAGAACGGCGCCGTTAAAATGAACCATTCTCAGCATCGCCATAAGCTCGGTCTGAAGACTCCCAAGCGCAAGAGAAATCTCAGAAAAGCTGCTTACGTCAGCGAAGCTATGGCACCCACTATCAGACGTCTGCTTCCCAAGAACTGACGCGGTCTGAAATTATCAGGAGGAAAGAAAAATGGCAAGAGTAAAAGGGGCCATGATGACCCGTAAAAGACGCAATAAAATCCTGAAAGCCGCTAAGGGCTATTGGGGTGCAAAGAGCAAGCACTTTAAGATGGCTAAACAGGCCGTCATGAAGAGCGGCAACTATGCATTTGCAGGCAGAAAGATGAAGAAGAGAGACTTCCGTTCTCTCTGGATCACCCGTATTTCTGCTCAGGCAAAGGTAAACGGCATGAATTATTCCACTATGATTCACGGCCTCAAGAAGGCAGGCATCGACCTCAACCGCAAGATGCTCGCTGAAATCGCTGTTTCCGACAAGGAAGCTTTCGCAGCTCTCTGCGAAAAGGCAAAGGCAGCCCTTTAATTTAAAAAGAAAAATGCAGGGTCGTCCCGATAAAGGGAGCGACCTTGCAGTTTTTTATTATATTCATTTTTTACATATTCCGACACGCAAATCAACCGTTTTGAATTTGAGAAAGGAATTGCCGCCGCCATTTAAAACGGTGTGCAAAAGAGATCGATTTTGGAAATAATCACATCTCGTCAAAACCGTCTGGCTTTGTCTTTGGCCGCTCTGAACGATAAGAAAAATCGTGATTCAGAGGGGCTTTTCCTGCTGGACGGAAGAAAGCTTTTTTTGGAGGCAGTCGCCTCAGGTCTTACTTTCAAGCACGTAGTCTGCACCGAGCGATATTACGTCAATCACAAAAGCGAGGTCGAAAAATACTCCCCCATCATCTTCGCGGACAGTGTTTTTGATAAAATTTCTCGCGAAAATTCGCCCGATGGGATAATTTGTGTGCTCGACTATCTTGACAATCTGCATAAAAAGACTACAATATATAATAACGACAAAAATCAGCACTCTTTATTTATGGCAATTTCGATCCAGGATCCGGGAAATCTCGGCACGATCATTCGTACCGCCTCGGCATTCGGAATCGAAGAGATCATAGTAGACGATTGCTGTGCCGATATATACAATCGTAAAACTCTGCGCGCTTCGATGGGGGCGATACTTCGCACTCGCATCAGCGTTTGCTCCGATATCAAAGGAACAGTCGATGCCCTTCGCGCATCAGGCAGACGAGTCTTTGCCGCCGCACTTGACCGCACATCGGTCGAGCTTGACCGACTCGACGTCAAAACGTCCGACGTCTTCATGGTAGGCAACGAGGGACATGGACTGCCAAGCGATATAATCGAGCTTTGCGACAGAAGCGTATTTATCCCCATGATGCCCAATTCCGAATCGCTCAACGCCGCCCATGCGGCAACGGTTCTCCTTTGGGAAAAGTGGAAAAAGGGACGCGTCTGATATATCAGTCAACTCTGCGAAAAGGAGGACTTATCTTTTATGACCGATATTCTCTATTGGATATGGTTTTCGCTCCGATACGGCGAGAAATATTCAACTGCCGAAAAGCTTTTGCAAAATTACGGCGACCCGAAAAGCGTATACTATGCCGCGCGGAGCGGTGAAAAAGACGTGCCTCCGATAAAGTCACCCGACTTTTTCTCGCTTGAAGAGGCGAAGGACATCGCCGATTTCTGTCACAACAGAAACATTACGATAATCCCGCTTGACAGCGAATATTATCCGCAGTCCTTGATGAAAATAAAGGACAGACCCATTTTGCTTTACGCAAAGGGCATAATTCCAGATTTTCGACGCCGACTTTGCATTGCCATGGTCGGCACGAGAAGGATAACAGACTACGGCGAGAGAAGCGCGTACACAATATCCTACGATCTGTCGCGCACGGGTGCGATAATCGTAAGCGGTCTTGCCGCGGGAGTGGACAGCGTAGCACACCGCGCCTGCCTTGACAGCGGCGGAACTACCGTTGCTGTGCTCGGCTGCGGAGTTGACCGTGCGTATCCGTCGGAAAACCGCTATCTCATGGACGAGATAGCCGAGCGCGGATGCGTTATCAGCGAGTACAAGCCGATGTCATCGCCCGAAGCATATCACTTCCCTCAGAGAAACCGCATTATATCCGGCCTTTCGTCGGGCACGGTCGTCATCGAAGCCGACACCAAGAGCGGCGCGATGATAACGGCGCGCGATGCGGTATTCCAGGGTCGCGACGTCTTTGCCGTACCCGGTATGATAGGCGAAAGCAATTCGAGCGGCACCAATCTGCTCTTAAAGCAGGGCGCCAAGGCGATCACCTGCGCCGACGACGTCATCGAGGTATACAGCGGCACCTACGGTGCTGTTTTGAATCTCGACTATCTTTCAAATCCCGTCAGATCAAATCCGGCGATAAACGGTTCGGAGCGCGATGCTTCGATAACCCACGCCAAGGGGATGTGGACTCAAAGAGCAAGAGGGAAAAACGAGCCGGTAAAGATCCGTCTTTCCGATTCTCTCAAGCAAAATGAAGCTGACGACGTAAAAGAACCCGTCAAAAAGGCTGAAAAGGTTGAAAAGGCTGAAAAGGCTGAAAAGACACAAAAGAACGTTCCGGAAGGAAATCAGGGAATCGTTTACAGCGCCATCCCCGAAGACGGCGAGATCAGCATCGACGAGATTGCTTCGATAACGTCGCTGCCGATGAACTCGATCATGGCATCGATCACAATGCTCGAAATAAGCGGTCTTTGTGAGAGAGTTGCAGGCGGAAGGATCCGTCGTTTATAATTTTTGAAAATCAATTTTTAATTTTATTTTTTAAGGAAGGTTACACTATGCCCAATCTCGTGATTGTGGAGTCTCCCCATAAAGCAGGCACAATAAAAAGTTATCTCGGCTCGGGCTACAAGGTGCTCGCGTCGGTTGGTCACGTAAGAGATCTGCCCAAGAGCACTCTCGGCGTCGACATAGAAAACGGCTTTGAAGCCCACTACATCAATATCCGCGGCAAAGGCGACGTTATCAAGGAGCTCAAAAAGGAAGCAAAAGCTGCCGACAAGATCTTCCTCGCGACCGACCCTGACCGCGAAGGCGAAGCAATATCCTGGCATCTTGCCACAGTTCTCGGCATTCCCATGGAAAAGACCCGCCGCGTTACCTTCAACGAGCTTACCAAATCGGCGGTAAAAGCAGGCATCAAATCGCCCCGCACCATCGATATCGATCTCGTCAATTCACAGCAGGCAAGACGTATCCTTGACAGAATAGTAGGATACAAGCTCAGTCCCTTCCTTTGGAAGACCGTTCGCAGCGGCCTTTCGGCAGGACGAGTACAGTCTGTTGCCGTAAAGATCATAATCGACCGCGAAAACGAGATAAATGCCTTTGTTCCCGTTGAATACTGGACGGTAGAGGTTATCGTTGCCGATGAAAACGGCCGCACCTTAAAGGCCAAGTTCTACGGCGACAAGTCCAAAAAGATCGAGCTTCACAACGAAAAGGAGGCTATGGCAATCGTTAATGCCATCACAGGCAAGACCTTCACCGTTGATTCGATCAAAAAGGCTACCCGCCTTAAAAATCCCCTTCCTCCCTTCACCACATCCACAATGCAGCAGGAAGCATCGCGCCGTCTTGCCTTCCCCTCCGCAAAGACGATGAAGGTGGCTCAGGAGCTTTACGAAGGTATTCACATCGGAAGTGAGTTCGGCGGTATTCAGGGTCTTATCACCTATATGCGTACCGACTCGCAGCGTATCTCCGAAGAAGCACAAAAGGCCGCGCACGACTATATTGAGAATCGTTACGGCAGCGAATACAATCCCGCATCCCCCCGCGTATATAAGGCAAAATCGGGCGCTCAGGATGCGCACGAGGCGATTCGTCCGTCCAATATTGCAATCGAGCCCGACAAGATCAAAAAGCACCTCACACCCGACCAGTACAAGCTCTACAAGCTCATCTGGAACCGTTTTACTGCAAGCCAGATGGCATCCGCCGAGCTTGAAACTGTATCGGCCGACCTCGAGTGTGCAAACAACATCTTCCGCGCAGCCGGATACACCGTCAAATTCCCGGGCTATCTCGCTGTTTACGATGATACCGACCACACTCCCGACGAAAGAGTTGACCATACCGCCGAGGATGTGCCCGAAAAGACAGCTCTTCCCCCTCTGAGTGAAGGCGAAAAGCTTGACTGCAATAAAATCTCTCCCGCGCAGCACTTTACCGAGCCCCCTCCACGCTACAACGAAGGCTCGCTTGTCAAGTTCCTCGAGGAAAACGGCATAGGACGCCCCTCCACCTTCGCATCGATCATCACCACCATTATCCAGCGCGGTTACGTCGAGCGCGAGGGCAAATCGCTCAAGCCCACTCAGCTCGGTTATGTTACAAACGATCTCATCTCGAAGTATTTCCCCGACATCGTCGACTACGAATTCACCGCGCAGATGGAAAACGATCTCGATAACATCGAGCACGGCGAAACCAGCGTCGAATCTATCCTCTCCCGCTTCTACACCGGCTTTGAGCGCGATCTTGAACAGGCATCCAAATCGGTAAGCGAGGTTGAGCTTCCCGCCGAGCAGACAGACATTATCTGCGAAAAGTGCGGTGCCAAGATGATAGTTAAAAACGGTCGCTACGGCAAATTTGCCGCCTGCCCCAACTATCCCGAATGCAAAAACGCAAAGCCGCTTGAAAATCAAAAACAACCCGAAACGAATAACACAAATGCAAAGAAGACCGACATGAAGTGCGAGCTGTGCGGTGCCGACATGGTACTCCGCTCGGGACGCTTCGGCTCCTTCTACGCATGCAGCAAATATCCCACCTGCAAGAACACAAAGCAGATCCAGAAGGACGTCGGCGTCCCCTGCCCCGTTTGCGGAGGCAAGGTTTATGCCCGCCGCGGAAAGAAATCGGTGTTCTACAGCTGTGAAAACTACAAAAACTGCAAATTCTCCTCCTGGGATATGCCCGTAAACGAAAAATGCCCCAACTGCTCCGGCCAGCTTTACCGCAAAAAGGGCAAGGACATAATCGTTTGCCACAACGAAGGCTGCAACTACAAGCGCGAGATCGAAAAGAACACGGAGACCGATTCCGATGGCACAAATTAAGGTAATCGGAGCGGGCCTTGCGGGATGCGAAGCGGCTTATGCCGCCGCCAGGATGGGCGTTGACGTTCTGCTTTACGAAAT
>JAZSMZ010000061.1:0-35307 GCA_045536155.1 Eubacteriales bacterium | reverse complement strand
GGCCTTTTTGTATTAAAAAATCAGAAAAGATGGAAAAATATATTGAATAATTTTCGTTTTTGTGATATACTTGAATAAGTATATTTAAAAAACGGTTACCGACCGAAAAGTTTTCGCTTGAATGCGAGGTGCATTGTATTGATCAAAAATAATATAAAAGGATGGCTGTATCTTCTTCCCGCGCTGGTGCTTTTGGGAGTATTTATGGTGTATCCCCTTATAGACGTTGTTATATACTCATTTGAGGAAGGGTATAATTCTGCCTCGCAGACCTATCTCGGCGTAGGTACATATAACTACTCCTACGTTTTGCACGATCCCTACTTTCTGCAGGCATTGAAGAATACTTTTATCCTCGTTATGATAACGGTGCCCGTGTCAACCGCACTTGCTCTTGTGATATCGCTTGCGCTGAGCTCGATAAAGAAGCTGCGCGATCTGTTTCAGACGATATATTTTCTCCCCTATGTAACCAATACTCTTGCAGTCGGACTCGTATTCATGATACTGTTTGCCAAGACCGATTATACAAACGGACTTGTAAATATGTTCCTTTCGATGTTCGGTATTTCCCCCATCGACTTTATAAACGGCCCCTATTGGGCGAAGATGTTCGTGCTCTGCTTTTACACGGTGTGGGTGGTACTTCCTTTTAAGGTGCTCATTCTTACGACCTCGCTTGCATCGGTCAAAAAGGAATACTATGAGGCCGCTCAGATCGACGGCACTCCCAAGTGGCGAGTTTTTGCAAAGATCACTCTTCCCATGATCTCGCCCATGCTCTTTTATCTGATAATCACAGGCTTTATCGGCGCATTTAAGGCATACAGCGATGCCGTTGCTCTTTTCGGAGTCAATCTCAACGTCGCCGAGATGAACACCATCGTCGGATATATCTACGATATGCTGTACGGCGAGGGCGGCGGATATCCGTCGTATGCTTCGGCCGCGGCGATCATTCTCTTTATCATTATTTTCACCATCACCTGCATCAACCTCATGATCAGCGGCAAAAAAGGAGAGACGCTATGAGTAAAAGCAATTTCGAAAAGGTTGAGCGTCTGTCAAAGGTCAAAAACGTGATATTTACCACCCTTAAGTACATTATGCTTTCTGCGTGGGCGTTAATCGTTTTGTTTCCCTTTTATTGGATGCTGCTCAGCTCGGTAAAAAGCTATGCTGCCTATAATGCCGAGTACACTCCCGCGTTTTTTACCCTTAATCCCACGGTCGCAAACTATGTTACGGCATTTACCGCAGTGCCTTTGCTGAAATATTTTTTAAATACCATCATCTTCACGCTCGGCACGACAGCACTTATGCTTATAACGGTAATTTTTGCCGCATACGCCTTTGCGCGAATCGATTTTGTCGGTAAGCGCATTACCTTCACCCTCTTTTTGGCGCTCATGATGATACCCAACGAGCTTGTTATCATCACCAATTTCGTAACGATAACCGATCTTGGCATGAGAAACTCTTTCCAGGGTCTTATTCTGCCCTCGATCCTATCGGTATTCTACGTCTACCTGCTGAAGGTCAGCTTCGAAAGCGTGCCCGAGGAGCTTTATCTTGCCGCGAAGGTGGACGGAACTACCGATCTGAAATATCTTTTCAAGGTCATGCTTCCCATCTGTCGCCCGACGGTGGTCACTATCGCGATACTCAAGATAATCGAGTGCTGGAACTCATACGTCTGGCCCCGACTTATCACCGACGAGGAGGCGTATTTCCTCGTATCGAACGGAATACAGGCGATACGCGAAAACGGCTTCGGACGCGAAAATATCCCTGCGATGATGGCGGCGGTAGTCGTTATATCGCTCCCGCTTATCGTACTCTTCCTCATTTTCCGCAAAAAGATCATGGAGGGTGTTGCGAGAGGAGGTCTTAAAGGATGAAAAAAATTCTGTCACTTTTATTCGTCGTTCTTATGCTGCTTCCCTCGCTCGTGTCCTGCCACGGAAGCGAGTATATGCCCGAGTTTTCCATGCCCCGCGAGTTTGATACAAGCCGCGATTATGAGATCGTGTTCTGGGCAAAGAGCGATACCAATATCGTGCAGACCCGCATCTACGAAAAGGCGATAGCCGATTTTGAAGCGCTCTATCCGAATATCAAGGTCACTTTCAGACAGTATACCGACTATTCGAAGATATATAATGATGTAATCACCAATATCGCGACGAATACGACGCCCAACGTCTGTATCACGTACCCCGACCACATCGCCACCTACATGACGGGTGAAAACACAGTTGTTCCGCTTGAAAAGCTGATAAACGACAAAAACTACGGCCTTGGCGGAGAAAAAGTGCTTTTCGATTCTCCTTCAAAAGATGAGATCATCGAAAAATTCCTCAACGAGTGCAAGATTGGCGACGAGCTTTACGCACTGCCTTATATGCGATCAAGCGAGGCGTGCTACATCAATAAGACCTACGTTGAAAGGCTTGGATATACAATTCCCGACGTCCTTACATGGGACTTTATATGGGAGGTTTCCGATGCTGCGACCGCAAAAAACGAGGATGGCACGTATAAGCTCAACGGTCAGAAGGTCCTTATCCCCTTCATTTATAAGTCTACCGACAATATGATGATCCAGATGCTTCGTCAGAAGAACGCACCCTTTTCCAATGATGAGGGCGAGATACTTATGTTCAACGACGATGCGCGAGAGATCCTTTATACGGTCAAGGATCACGTAGGGAAGGGCGCTTTCTCTACATTCTCGATATCGAGCTATCCCGGCAACTACTTTAACGTATGTCAGTGTATATTTGCCATCGATTCTACTGCAGGCGCTACGTGGATAGGCCTTAACGCACCGCTGTCCGACGTCAGTCGTGACAACGTCGAGCCCTTTGAAACTGTAGTAAGACAGATTCCGCAGTTCGATACCGAAAATCCCCAAATGATCTCGCAGGGTCCGTCAATGTGCCTTTTCAACAAAAAGGATCCTCAGGAGGTTTTGGCGGCATGGCTCTTTATGCAGTACATGCTGACAAACGACGTTCAGATCGCCTACTCGCAGACCGAAGGATACGTTCCCGTAACCGAAAAGGCGCTGAATTCGAACGAATACAAAGATTACCTTTCCCGTGAGGGTGAGAATAATGACGAGTATTACGACATAAAAATAAAAGCGTCGAAGCTGATACTCGATAATATTGACAATACCTTTATCACCTCCGTATTCAATGGCTCTGCATCTGTTCGAAATGCCGCAGGACAGCTGATTGAGGAGGTTGCAAAATCGACCCGCCGCCATAAAACCGTCGACGATGAATATATCGATAAGCTTTATGAGGACATGGTTTCCCTTTACCATCTCGACAGCTACGGAACCTCTCTTTCCGAAAAGGTCGTTTTCGGCGAATTCCCCAAAGAGGCAAGCATGCTGATCTATGCCCTTGCGGGAGCATGGGTGCTAATAATCGTGTGTTTTATCGTAAAAAAGGTAAAAAAGTCGAAATAATGTACAGACAATTAAGAATAAAATCGTCATTTTGCAGAATTTTGTGGTAACGTATTGACAATGCAAAATAAAAATGTATAATATTTATTAATAGCTTTAAAATTTTACCCTATTTATTTTAACAAGGAGATTCCCACAATGAAAAAGTTTATTGCTATCCTTTTGATGCTCACATTTGTTGTTTGCGCAGTTGCTTGCGGCAACAATGGTGGCGAAGTTGAAGACACTACCGTAGAAGACACTACCGTAGAAGATACTACCGTAGAAGATACCACAGTTGAAGACACCACTGCAGAAGAGGTTGACGACGGCGTTATGTCCTATGACGAATACGTAGCAGCTGATCTCGATACAGAGGTTACTGTTATCGGTTACGTTCAGGGCACTCAGGCTTATTCCGAGCAGTACGGCAACACCTCCCTCTACCTCCAGGACGAGGACGGCGCTTACTTCGTTTACAGACTCGCTTGCACCGCTGATGATTTTGCTAAGTTCACAGTTGGTACTGCTGTTAAGGTTACCGGTTACAAGGCTGAATGGTCCGGCGAAATTGAGATCACCGATGCTACCTTCGAGATCGTTGAAGGCAACTATGTAGCAGAAGCTAAGGACGTTACCGAGCTTCTCGACACCAAGGAGATCATCGACCTCCAGAACCAGAAGGTTACTTTCAAGGGCATGACCGTTGAAGCTTCCTCCGATGATGAAGGCAATGAATCTGCATTCCTCTACAAGGGCGGCGTAGCAGGCAACGACATCTACTTCAACGTTTCCTACAATGGCGTAACCTACGCTTTCACTGTTGAGACCGACCTTTGCGGCGCAGACACTGACGTTTACAAGGCAGTTGAAGCTCTTAACATCGGCGACGTTATTGACCTCGAGGGCTTCCTCTACTGGTACAATGGCGTTAACCCCCACATCACTGCAGTTTCCGCAGCTGAATAAGCCGTATATTTAAGCAAAAAAGCAGTCGCTATGCGACTGCTTTTTTTTAAAAATGCCTTGACAGATTAAAATAATTGTATTATAATAATAGTACACTAATACAAAAATAGAGGTGATGGAATGAATTGGACACTTGACAAATCCCGTCCGATATGTCCGCAGATATGTGAGCTTATCTCGGTTGCGATAGCCAACGGCGAATTTGCAGCGAACGAAAAGCTTCTTTCGGTACGAGAGGTAGCGCTTTTGGCGGGTGTCAATCCGAATACGGTTCAAAAGTCCTTCGAGGAGCTTGAACGGCGCGGAGTTATCCATTCGGTGCGTTGCTCGGGCTGGTACGTTAATGAAGATATCGGGGCATCCGTTGATGAGGTAAGATCCCTTCGTATAAAAAAGACCAAGGAATATCTTTCAGCAATGAAACAACTCGGATGCGATGGTAATGAAATAGTAAATTACATTAAAGAATGCGAGGAGGAAAACAATGAATGAGCTTCTTAAATGTACGTCACTGACGAAAAAATACAGTAGCGTACTTGCGCTGGACAGCATCGATCTCAGTATCGAGCCCGGAAAGATTATTGGATTATTGGGTCCCAACGGATCGGGTAAAACTACTCTGATAAAACTTATAAACGGACTGCTTACTCCTACATCCGGTACGATTACGATCAATGGATCGGCGCCGGGGGTGAATACCAAAAAAGTTGTTTCATATTTGCCTGACAATACTTTTTTACCGTTGTGGATGACGGTTGAGCAGGTTGTTGAGTATTTTTGCGATTTTTATAACGACTTTAGACCCGAGCTTGCATACGAAATGCTTGAAAGGCTCGGAGTAGATAAGAAAACGAGACTGAAAAACCTTTCCAAGGGCAACAAGGAAAAGGTTTGCCTTATACTTGTTATGAGCAGAAATGCGCTCCTTTATATTCTCGACGAGCCTATTGCGGCGGTTGACCCCGCAACGAGAGATTACGTTATATCCACCATTATCAATAACTATAATCACAATGCATCTGTAATTATCTCTACACATATCATCTCTGATATTGAGCCGGTGCTTGATGAAGCGATATTCATAAACAAGGGCAAGGTCGTTTTGCATAAATCGGTGGATGAGATCCGTGAGGAAAACGGCAAGAGCGTTGATGAACTCTTCAGGGAGGTGTTCAAATGGTAAGAAAGCTTTTTAAACATGAATTTATATACTATTTCCGCACCTTCGGATTGTTTTTGCCTATTGTTTTGATTTTTGGAATAATGACGAAGATATTCAGCCTTTTTGATGATGACAAAGTAATTGTACAGATCGCGCTGAATTCGTCAATCGTGCTGTTGGTCATTTCCTGCGCGGCGCTTTTGGTTCTTGCATTTGTTGTCGGCATAGTACGTTTTTATAAAAATATGTATACCTCGGAAGGGTACCTCACCTTTACTTTGCCGGTTACCAATTCTCAGCATATTTTTGTTAAGCTTATATCTGCATTTGCCAGTGAGATATGCTGCTTGTTTACCGTGTTTATCGCACTGTGTATTGCGATACCCGGAGAAATTCTTGTAAGTATGTTTAAAGGCTTTGCTGAGACAATGCGCGATATCGACGCATATATCGGCACAGCGCACTTGGTTGGATATATCATTGAGATCGTGGCTATGCTGTTGGTCGCTCCCTTATTCGCTATGTTGCTGTCATATGCATGCATTACGGTAGGACAGCTCGCAAAGAAGAACAGAATTATTATGGCTGTCGGCGCATATTTTATCTATTATGTTGCCACTCAGGTGATATCTACCGTATTTATCATGGCCATTATGATATTAGGTGAAGCAGGCGCGCTTGACGGTATAGCTGAATGGATTGTATATCATCCGCTGGAGTCGATACATATAGGATTTTCTATTGGATTTGTATTTTTTGCGGCTTTGTCTGCAATTTTCTGGCTCATTACACAAAAATTAATGACCAAAAAGCTCAACCTGGAATAAAGAAAAAACGGAGTTGTCAATCAGACAACTCCGTTTTGAATTTTACTTTAAACAGCTTTAACAAAACAAGATATATAACTGCCCCTGGCAGGAAAATGATTAATGCATTGATGATGTTTCTTATCGGGCTTGCATCAAAGGGAGCAAGCGAGAAGAAGCGGGATAAAACTATCCAGACTGCCGATGAAATAACGGTTGAAACAACAAGCTTAAGCAGATTTATCCAAAGAGATTTTTTAAATACGTCGCGGTGCAAGACGAACATAGAAACTATCATAACCAATGCCGCTGCGTAAAGACCGAGGGCGTAACCGAGTCCCACACTGCCTACCGAAAGGGAAGGGATCTTGACCAAAATCGCCGACGCGATGATATTTACCGCAATTCCGGTAATTGATGCGAACATGGGAATCTTAACGTTCTTTTTCGAGTAAAATGTTCTGCTTGAAAGCTCGATTACCGAAAACGCAGGCATACCGATGAGCATGCACCGAAGTACATTTGCCGTTTTGTCGGCCGCATCGGCACCAAAGCTTCCGCCGAGATATAAAACAGCGGTTATCTCGCGTGAGAGAAGGATCGCGGCGACAGTGAAGGGAAGAATGATCGCGCTTGCCGCATTGAATCCCGTTCTTACTATATTGGACCACTCCTTGCCGTCTGCTTTCGAAAGCATCGGAAAAGCGTAGTTGCATATCGAATAGGTGAGTATTCCCGAGATGATGGTGAAAGCCGCAAGGCCGTAGTCGAATATTGTGACAGCGCCGTCGATTTTTGTAAATGGTGCAAAATACAGTCCGCAGAGTACCGATATCGGCGTAAGCCACGATCCGAGCATGATGGGCGGCGCCATTTTAAGCGCAATCTTTAAATGCTCCGATCTCCAATCGATCTTCGGTCGGTATCTGAATCCCGACGACGTAAGAGGAATAGCAAGAGTAACAAGCTGTAAAAACCATGATACGAGATAGGCAACAGCAAGTCCGTATATGCCCTTTTCGCCGAGATGTCCGTCTATGAAGATCAGATATATTATTACGCCCGCATTTGATATCGCACTGACCATTGCGGGGAGCAAAAAACGCCCCTTTGACTGCATTACGCCCACAAGCGTGAAGGTGGAGCCTGTAAAAATGATCATCGGGAACATTATGCGTAGCAGCTTCGCGGCGAGCAGCTTTACTTCGCCGTCAAGCGCGGGTGCCATCAGATCGATGATCCCGTCGGCGCACAGTACGCCGATTATCGATAGCAGCGATGCGGCGAGCAGAATAAAATTCAAAAATGTGTTGGCAAACGAATCGTTTTCGCCATCATCGTTTTTAATGCTGTTGTAAACAGGGATAAAGCAGCCCAGAATTGCCGCGCCGAATGCCAGATCGAATAGCGTGAGCGGAATGTGCGATGCCTCTGAAAAAGCCTGCGCCTCAATACCGATGTCATACTTGCGCGCCATGACCATCGAGCGTATCATTCCAAGCGCTTTTGACAGCACGGTAGCCCCCATCATCAGCGCGACGGTGACGATCGGATTTTTTTTGTTTTTCGTCAAGGGAAAACTCCTTTCGGAAATTTTTCTTTATTTATTTGCCATTTATTTGCCCAGCATGTCAGGGCGGTTCTTTTCGGTGAGCTTTAATGCCGCGTCAAAACGCCATTTTTTAATTTTAGCGTGATCGCCGCTTGTCAAAACGTCGGGTACACGCAGTCCGCGGTATTCAAGCGGGCGCGTGTACTGCGGATATTCAAGCATGCCGCAGGCTACGCTCTCCTCCTCGTGGCATGATGCATCGGCAAGCACCCCGTCGATAAGGCGGGAAACGCTGTCGATAAGGATGCAGGCGGGAAGCTCACCGCCGGTGAGTACGTAGTCGCCGATGGATATCTCCTCGTCGGCACATATCTCGACCGCACGGCGGTCGATGCCCTCGTAGTGACCGCAGATTATAACAAGTGCGTCGTATCCGGACAGCTCCTTTGCCTTCTTTTGCGTCAGAAGCTGACCTTGCGGGGACATTACGATGGTGCGTACCTTTTTGCCTGAAAGACTGGCCATTGCGGCTTCATGACATTCAACAATAGGATCAACACGCATCAGCATGCCCATTCCTCCGCCGTAGGGAGTATCGTCCACACGTCGGTGCTTGTCGTTTGAAAAATCGCGTATATCGTGGGTGCGAAGCTCGATAAGACCCGCTTCGCGTGCACGTCCGATGATGCTCTCGTTCAGTATTGAATCGACCATCATCGGGAAAAGTGTCAGAACGTCAAAAATCATTATGCTTTTTCCGCCTCGCTGAAAATGCCGGGGATCGGGGTGACAAAAATGCCCTTTTCGGGATCGATCTTCTTGACAAACTCGTCAACTGCGGGCATCATGGCTTCCTCGCCATCGGCGGTATCAATAACGTATATATTGCTCGCGCCGCGGTTGATTACCTCGCGGAGCTTGCCGTAGACTCGTCCGTTGTCGGCATCGATAATGTCAAGCCCGATGAGATCGGCGATAAAATGACTGCCCTCTTCGAGCGGCAGATCATTGCGGTCGGCAAAGACTACGTGATTTTTGTATAACAGCGCGTCGTCGATCGAGTTTATTCCCTCGAATTTGACAAGACCCATGCCCTTATGCACGGATGCGACGATGACCTTCATCTCAACCATTTCTCCGTCGCGTTTTTTGATGTACATACGGCGGAGCGATGCGAGTATCTTCGGGTTATCGCACCACGATTCTATGCGCACATATCCGTTGACACCGTGCGAATTGACAATTTTGCCCGCTTCAAGATATTTTTCCATAACAGTAAAAACCTCAGTAAAAGCAGAAAACCACATCTATTTTTGCGTAAGGAGTTATTCTCTGCATATTTCAGTATTATTATACTTTTAAATGCCTTTTAATTCATTAATTTTGTGTAAATATTTTGATATATCCCCGAAATGACTTTACAAAACAAGAAAAATGATATATAATAATTGATTGAATTGGCATCAAATTATTTTGTAATTTGTTTAAATTTATTATAATTATAAGAAAGTGGTGTAACTATGTCAAATCCCGTAATTTTCCCCGTTTATCAAAAGATCAAGGAAAACATCGCCAAGGTTATCGTAGGTAAAGAGGACGTTGTAGATCTTCTTATGATCTCCCTCTTCGCAGGCGGTCACATGCTTCTTGAAGACGTTCCCGGAACCGGTAAAACAAAGCTCATCAAGACTCTTGCTGCTTCTGTTGACTGTTCCTGCAAGCGTATTCAGTTCACTCCTGACCTTCTCCCCTCCGATATCACCGGTATCAACTACTTCAACATGAAGAAGACCGAGTTCGAATTCGTTCCCGGACCTATCTTCTCCAACATCGTTCTCGCAGACGAAATTAACCGTGCAACTCCTAAGACCCAGTCCGGTCTTCTCGAGTGTATGGAAGAGCATCAGACAACTATCGACGGTAAGACCTACGTTCTTAACGCTCCTTTCTTCGTAGTTGCTACTCAGAACCCTGTAGAAAACATGGGTGTATATCCCCTTCCCGAAGCACAGCTCGACCGTTTCCTTATCAAGACTGCAATGCAGTACCCCACTCACGAGGAAGCAGTTGACATTCTCGACCGTTTCAACGTTTCCGACCCGCTTGAAACTCTTCAGCCTGTTGTTACCAAGGAAGAAATCATCGAATGCCAGAAGGCTCTCGCAAACGTATACGTTCATCGCGATGTTATGGCATACTGCATTTCCATCGTTGAAGCATCCCGCAACGCTGACAACGTAATCCTCGGCGTATCTCCTCGTGGTGCTATCAACCTCATGAAGGTTGCTAAGGGCTTTGCAGCTATCAGCGACCGTGACTACGTAACTCCCGATGACGTTAAGAAGGCAGCTGTTCCTTCGCTTTCTCACCGTCTTGTTCTCTCTTCTTCCGCTAAGATTAAGAAGGATGCCGATAAGAATATCGTTGCTGATATTCTCCAGCAGGTTGCTGCTCCCACAGAATCGGTACTCGGTTGGTCGGGTAAATAATTTTTCATACACGCCAACTCAGAACAACATTAGTTCGATAAAATCGGACAGTACGGAGCTGAAATAATATAATGAGAAACGTTGTCAAATTCTTATACGAGAACTGGGCAAAGGTTGTCGTTGTATTTACCATCCTTCTGTTGCTTGCCGGCGTTGTCTACATATTGTATAAAATACGTGACAAGATGATGGAGCGCGTTGTCTACAAGCGCGTCTTCTCGGATATCGGTGCTTATGAAGGTGAAACGGTTACACTTATTGAAACCGTATACAACCCCACATTCTTCCCGCTGTTCTTCGTAAATATTGAAGGTTATATGTATAACGGCATACCGTTGGAGAAATACGAGGTCGACCCCACAAAGGCGATGCAGTATTACCTCAGCCGCTATCATTTGATGCCGTTTATGCAGGTTCGACGCAAGTACACCGTAAGATGCGTAAAGCGCGGTTACTACACACTTGAAAACGTCGACATTTACTACAACAAGAAAAAACGCTACATTGAATCTCCCGCAGAGGTTTATGTATATCCTAAGATCATTCCGTTGACCGACCCCACACAGCCGACGTCCGACAGACAGGGCGACAGCTACACTCGCCGTTGGCTCATTCAGGACCCCTTCTCCTTGTCGGGTGTTCGTGAATATCGCTTCGGTGACTCGTTCAACCAGATCAACTTCAAGGCGACCGCTCGAAGCGGCTCGATGAATATCGATGCATTCAAGGTCAACAACCGTGACTATTGCTCTGCGCGTGTATTCATGGTTTATCTGAACTTCCAGACTGACCCCGAAGTCCCCATGACCACAAGCTCTTATGAGCGTATGATGGAACTTGGTCTTTCCTATGCATCTGCGATCGTACGCGACGCCGCATATAACGGCTATCGTTGCGGATTTGCCGCAAACTGTGCTACGGTTACCGGTGACGATAACATTCGTTTCCCGATCGCCGCAGGTGTAAACCATCTTGAGGAGATCCTCAAGGAAATGGCGAAGGTTCGCCACAATGTCGGTATCTCTTTTGCAAGTATGCTTGAATATGATATCGCTAACGGCATGGCCGATAACGAAGTATTCATCATCACTCCTGCCGTAAACGAAGAGCTCGATGATAAGATCTCGCAGCTTCGCCGCTTCAATAACTTCGTAAACGTCTTCCGTCTTGAGGACGAGGACAGACGCCGTATTGAAGAAGAAGAGCGTGAGATGGAGCTTAACCGTATCGAGCAGGAAAGACTTGAAAAAGAGAAATCCAAGCTCACAAAAGAACAGATCGCGCTTCAGAAGATCCTCGAACAGCAGAAAGAGATCGAGGAGCAGAACGAAAGAGCACGTGCCGAGTACGAGGCCGCGCAGCGTGAGCGCGAGAAGGAAGAGCGTCTTGCTCGCCAGAGAGAGCGTACTGCTCATCTCCGTGCACGTCAGCAGGCTATGGAAGAGCTCAACCGTCAGAATAACGATTCTCAGGGAGGTAACTGATAATGGCAGCATACAGAAAGCCTGAAAAAGCACCTCCGAAGCTTACAAAGCACGGCTGGGAAGTTCGCAGAATACTCTTTACTGTCGTATCTTTTGTTTTAACCGTTGCATCTGTTACCGGCTGGGCCATTTGCAGACACTACTATAAGGGCATCAACCCCGAGTACCCCAATGAGGCGCTCAGATATCCTTACCAGCTCGTCTGCATTATCATGGCACTTTGCGTAGTAGCATTCATTCTTTCGCTTCGCAAACTCGTTCCCGAGCATGTAAAGGGAATTGTTTGGAGATTCTTCAAGCGCATCTTCATGATCTGCATTGGAAATCCCTTAAAGAAGTTTGCGGCCTTCCTTCGCCGTATATTCGGTCTTCCCGAATACAGTGATGGTGGCGGCGACGAACACGGATTTATCTTCAATCTTGACGGACTCAATCTGTTCCGTAAGTTCCAGAGCGTTACCAACCAGCTTCGTTGGCGCGACCTTCAGTCTAACGCCGAGAAGATCCGCTTCCTCTTTATTAAGTTTGTCGTAAAGATGATCAAGAGCGGTTACAGACATCAGTCGTTCATTACCGTTGAGGAAATGCAGGCCAATCTCAGATTGACCGGCGATCCCGCAAGACTTTTCACTGTTTACACAGGCGCTCGCTACAGCGGCGGCAGATACCCCGTTAGCGACGAAGACGTTGAAATGGCCGAAAAGCTCGTTAAAAAGAAATAATCAAAAAAATCGCCGTATGTTTTACGGCGATTTTTTTGCGCTTAAGTGAGATAATTCATTTGACAAAGAATGAATTATGTGGTATCTTATAATACAGCGTTCTAAATAAAATGGAGATTGTAATGAACAGAAAAGAAATATCCGAAATTCGCCGCCGATTCAGGGCGGATAAAAGCAATATTACACGCATCTGCGGCTGCTTTGTAAACGACACAAAGGAGATAGTATCAAAATTTTCCGAAACTCTCCTTTTGATGTCCGAAGAGCTTGCCGAAAAATATCTTTCGATCTTCCGCCGCACTCTGTCAGGACGTCTTGGCAGAAATCTTATTGATATTGAATTTTCCACTACGCAGGTGAGTGATGGCGAGGAGCATAAGCTGCTCATGTCACTGCGCGAAAGTGAGCTTTCCGACAGCGAGGTCACCGATACCTTTTTCAAAAAGGTGATTGATAATTTGGTAATCGAGGGCAGTTACCTCATACTCCTCATGACTGACAGCTATGATGTGCCCAGAAAGGCAAAGGATGGCGGAAATCTTGAGGATTCTCAGTCTCAGTTTAAGTATATTCTTTGCTCGGTATGTCCCGTCCATCTCACCAAATCTGCTCTTGGATATAATGCTGCAGAGTCGAGCTTCCATTCCACTCGTGTTGACCAGATAGTCGGCTCTCCCTCGCTCGGATTCATGTTCCCGTCCTTCGACGATCGCGCAACCAATATTTACGGCGCGATGTATTATACTGCCGACGTTGCAAGCGGTCATAGCGAGTTTACCGATGCGATCTTTAATACCGACAATATGCCCATGCCCGCCGAGGCGCAAAAGGACACCTTCCAATCTATTATTGCGGAATCGCTCAAGGAAGAGTGCAGCTATGAAATCGTGCATAATGTGCGCACTATGCTTTGCGATATGATAACCGAGCACGACGCCGACAAGACCGAGACGGAGCCTCTCGTTATATCGAAAAATGAGGTTAAATCGGTTCTCGAATCGAGCGGAGTAAGCGCACCTAAGGTGGAGGCATTTGCTCAGAAGTATGACGAGCAGTTTGGCGTGTCAAACGGACTTCGTGTACATAATATCGTTGATAAAGCGCTGAAGATCGAAACTCCCGACGTTGTGATCAAGGTAAATCCCGAAAGAGCCGATCTTGTCGAGACAAGAGTTATCGACGGTGTGAAATACATCATGATCCGCGCCGACAGCGGAGTTGAGGTAAACGGACTTAACGTTGAGATAAACGAATAAAAAACTCCTTTGTTGAGCGTATCATAGATTAGGGAGGAAAGGAGCAAAGAGTAAATGGTAAGAATAAAATTCACTGATGATGGCAAAATCATTAATGGCGTTATGTTGTGTAGATATCAACGCCCGCACAGTGAAATATATTCTGTAGAAAAAAGATTCTTACGGAAAATAAAGACAGTTTATAAAAAGCGGACCATATTTACTCCTTTATATGTTGTTTTTATCCCTTGGAAACACAGAATGAAAGAAATCGTGGAAATTGATGAAAAATATATTGTCAATCCGGAATCCTTGAAATTTGATGAAGCGTGGATAAATATAGATAAGTTTATAAGCAAATCATATAGCGGTAGTGTATGCTGCGAAAGTATTCAGATTAATAACTTCGTGGGTTATCCATTCGTGTATGAGAAAAACAACTTTTTGATTGATTTGTATTCATCGGATAATTTAACAGTTTTATATAACAACTTGCCCGAATTCTTGGAAATTGATTTGGATAATGCTGTTGAATAGCATTTTTTAGTCATCGAGTATAACAGAACAACCCCGACGGACGCAAAAGTCTGTCGGGGTTGTATCATTATTATGAAAAAGAATTCTTTATTGGGGATTATTTAATTTATTCTCACATAACCGCATCTCTCAATCAAATTCTGTCCCTCGTCGGACAAAATCCAATCGATCAGTATTGGGATGTTAGGATTGTCGTTGTCGCTGCGATAAATTGCATAAAATTCCGCAATGATTGGGTAGGTGCGGTTGCGGATATTATCGGCTGACGGATATACACTGTTGAGAGACAGCATCTTCACGCCGTCGTTCGCAACGATTCCGTCCATGTAATAGCGGAAGGAAAAACCTATCGACGCACCGAACAGTGCAAGGGGCGATTTCGGCGCGATGGCCGTATCTTTCATGAATTTATCCATGGCAGATTGGCTGCCGCTTCCTTTAAGGCGCGTCACAGGATTTATAATGCGATCTGCGCCTCCTACATCCTTCCAATTGGTAATATCTCCGCCGTAAATTGAACGTATCTGAGCGGTTGTGAGCTCTTCTACGGGGTTGTTTTGCGAAACGAAGAATACGAATGCCTCAAGTCCTACGGGAACGTAAACCAGATCCGCGCCCACGCTTTCGGCATATTCGATCTGCTCCTTTGATGGGGAAGCGCAGAAAAGAATGTCGGTATCTCCGTCGGCGATGGCCTTATAACCGCGAACGGTGTTTTTGTATTGCATTTTGCTGTCGGCAGCGAAATTTTCGCCGTAATAGTTGTCGTCAGAGAATGCTCCGCCTTCGTATGTTACCGAGCCTTCAGGATAGACGTTGTGGATTATCGATGCATAGACGGGCACGAGAGCCGCCGCGCCGTCGAGAATGGGCAGATCGTCGGTCAGATGAAGCGATGAATCGATTTTCGGCAGATCGGATGCGCTTTCGTGCGGCAAAAACATGGCAACGTCTATCTGTTTTGCCTGATCTGTTCCGCTGAAATTGTTTGAAAGGCGCCGCGTTAAAAGAAAATACATCGAGAGGTTGAACGAAGCGAAAAGGAAGACGATCACAAGGAGCATCGAGATCTGTTTCATAAGCTTTTTTGCCATATTACCACAGCTCCTTTGCGATAAAATAGATTATCGAGCAATGGTTGTATGCATATACCGCATAGGCAAAATGTGCAATGGTGAGAGCTATGCATATCGCGCAGACGGCAATAAGCAGTGTGAGAAATGTTTTGCTTTTCATGGCTGTAATCTTTACATAAATATTACTGCGGTTGCTAAAAGTGCCATAAATCCGACAACAATGGCAACGATAACGCCTAAAATAACCGACGACACGATAAGAAGAATCTTTCGGGTCGTAATCTGCTCGGGAGTATATGTGCCCGGTTCGACCCTGTTTTTCTTTTTTGCACTTATATATGCGACAAGCGAGCAAATAAAAAACAAAAGAATCGCCGTGGGTGCGAGTCCGTAAATTATGCTTAAAATGAAAGACATCATATTACATTTTCTCCTTTGATTTCTTTACTTTTGATTTTGTTACGTCATAGCTTGCGTTTGTCAATATTTTTACTGTATCATCGTCCGCCTTTTCAAGAAGGATCGACACCCAATGCTTTTTGCTCATGTGATAAGCAGGGAAGACTCCGTCCTTTTCGGTAAAATATCCGAACATTTCAAGCGGAAGCTTTACGTTGAGCACGTCAGCATAAGCGCTGTCATGAATCCCGAGCTTGCTTTTTGATATGTACATAACGATCCCGAACCATTTGCGGTTCGATTCGTGACGAAAAACTGCCGTTTGATTCGCGTCGTCAAACGGATAGTCGGGAGATGTTGATAAACAGTCCCTGCAATAATTAAAAAATTGCTCCCTTGTCATAAATCACCAAAAAAAGAATTATTATCTTGTTCTTTCGCGCACCTGTATTATACCATAATAAACTTATTTTTTCAACAGTCAAAATAGCTATTAATAAAGGATCAATTTTGTATTGTTCACAAAAAACTCTAAAAATATTATTATTCGTGTTACATATATTTGTTAGCATAGTAGTGTGTGAAAATGTAATAATTTTGCTTGAGAGATCACACAGCCCGTCCTTTTTTGTGACGGACACTGTCGTCGGATAATATCCGGCAATGACAGAAAAAGTAAGAAAGGGATCGTGCGCACTCAGCGCACAATGACTGCTATGAAACAGTTTTCTTTTTGGAACCGCACCTACACATTTGACGGTTCTCCCATGCCGGCGAGCATGATGGTAGGCGACACCGACCTCCTTACATCTCCCATGAAACTTCGCATGGTTAAGGATGGCAACGATATTCCGTGGGAAGTTTGCGAGCCTATGTGGCAGTGCAGAACAGAGCATGGCGAAAATTATATTTTCGCTACCGAAAATGATGGCGCAAATATCGTTTGCGATACTCAGATGCGCGTTGAAGATGACGGATTCGTCTGGTTTGACGTAACCTTCATCCCCTGCACAGGCCGTTTCCCTGAATTTGATCAGATATTCCTGGATATCCCGCTTAAGGCTGAATATTGCCAGCTTCTTTATCACTATTCCATGGAAGCTGAAGTTCCCGTTCCGCTTCCGATGAGCGGCTCTTGCCCCAAGGATGGCGCAAAGCTTCCTTTTGTAGGCTCGCTTTGGATCGGTGAGGAAGATCGCGGATTTACCTTCTTGATGGAAGGCGCAAAGGGATGCATCATCAACGATAAGAACAACATGATAGAGCTTATTCCCGATGGCGATACTATGCTCATGCGTTTGCATATGCTTGATCAGAAGCCTACCTTCTGGTATCAGTCCAACGACCATGTCGGCTGCGACTGCCAGCCTGTAACCATCTCCTTCGGCTTCATGGCAACTCCTGTAAGAGAGTTCAAGAAGGTTCCCGGATTTGAGCGTACCTATCATCTCCCTTATTTCGCGGCTGATATGGATACCGTCAAAGAAGCTGTTGAGCTTGGAGTAAAATACATAATCCTTCACGAGGACTGGACTCTTATTCAGAACTATAACTACGCCGATGACAAGGCTAAGCTTTGTTCCATCATTGACTATTGCCACAGCCACGACGTTAAGGTTCTCCTTTATTTCGGATACGAGTTCTCCTCGCTTATGCCCGATTTCCATAAGGTGTTCCTTGATTATGCCTGCGAATACAAGCCTGATCACTACGTTGCATTCTGGCTCCGTAAGCCTCCGCAGAGAGACTTTGTTGCTTGCTATGCCGGCGGATATTCCGAGGTTCAGATCGAGCAGGTTGCTGCCGCTATGGATCAGTACCATGTCGACGGTATCTACACCGACGGTACTTTTATGCCTCGCGGATGCTGCAATGAGCATCACGGCTGCGGCTGGCGCGATTACGAAGGCAATCGCCACATCTCCTATCCGATTTTGGCTCTTCGCGAGCATCTTCGCCGTCTTTGCGAAACCGTTCATGCAAGAGGCGGTATCGTAGATGCACACACCGGCGCTGCAAATATTCCTGCACTTCTTTCCTTTGCTGATTCCTATTGGGATGGCGAGTATCAGGGCGCTATGCTCGGAGCAAATTACGCCAATATCGACTTTAGTATTCTTCGTGCACAGTATTCCGGACGCAATCTCGGCGTTCCCGCTCAGTTTATTATGCCCGTTGGTCCTAATGCAACCTATGATAATATCAACAGTATGATTCTCGTTTGCGGAATGGCAGGTCGTCCGTTCTGGAGAATTGATGATCTTCGTCAGGCGGCTGCTGTTTGGAAGGTCATGGACGAGTTTGGCACTGACGATGCAGAGTTCTATCCGCCTTGGAACCACAGGGGTATGATCTTTACAGATAACGAAAGCGTAGCGGCTTCCTGCTGGGCAAGAGACGGAAAGGCACTTGCAGTGTTCTTTAACCGTACAACCGAGCCGATCACCACAAACGTTACCTGCAACGGTACGACAAAGGCGATCGAGGTTCAGCCCAGAAAGACTACCCTCATCCATTTCTGATAATTAAAAAAGGTATTGCTTATCGCAATACCTTTTTTGACGTTAAGTTATTAAAAAGAGCCGATGCAAAAGCATCGGCTCGATTTATTTCACATATTACTTTGTGAATTCGTATTTGACGTTCTTACAGAAAGGACCGATCTGCATGTTGTATTCGGAAGGATCTGTAAGAAGCTTGTCGTTCATATATACGTTGCGGACGGTAACGTCTTCAACACCGTACTTCTCGTTGTGGCCGACGAAGGTGAAGGTGGGCACGAAATTACCGTAAACGTAGATATCCTCGAAGAGGATGTTGCGGTTGATACCGCGCTGTTCGCCCTTGGAAGAGATCTCGCTCCAATATGTAACGTCTGCGTCGATTACAGGCGGGAAGTAAGGGTAGGGCTCGCCGTAGGTGTCGGCATCGGTCATCTGCATCTTGGGTCCGGGGATAAGCTCGTTCATCTCAACGCGGATGTTGCGGTAGGTAATATCGCGAACAAGTGCGAAGTCTGCATTGCAGCAGTCGAGAGCATTGCCGAGAACGTGAATGATGTCGCAATCGGTGAAGAGAACGTCATACATCTCGGTGGCGCGTGTTTCTGCACCGATCTCAAGGCACTTGCCCCAGTCGTTCCAGATTACGCAGTTCTTAACGAGAACGTCGCGGAAGATATCGTACGATTTGCCGTTTCTGTACATTGCATCGTGAACGGCCTGCTCAACGTCGCCTTCGTAGTAGCAGTCAAAGCCCTTGATGCAGATGCAGTCGTCAAATGTACGGATAAAGCAGCTGTCGATGAGGACTTTGTCGCAGTTGTGCATATCGATACCGTCGGAATTGTATCTCCAGTTACCGACGATCTTGATGTTTCTGCAGGTGAGATCATAGCATCCCATGGGACGAATATTGTAGATGCACGAGTCGCGGATGGTAATACCGTCGATAACTACGTGGTCGCAGTATTCGATCTTTACTGTGTCATGACGGATGCAGTTTTTAACAGCCTCAAAATTACCGGTGGTTTCGTGAGAAGCCTCGAAGAGAATCTCTGCTTTGTTGCGGCTTCCGTCGAGTATACCGTGGCCGAGGATGCGAATGTTGTCGGCATCGATAGCGGTGATGCGGGAATAAACAACTGCTCCTGCGTCAAGATAAAGGGTCTCGCCCTCGTGGAGCTCGATAAGTCCAACGTCGTGCTCACCGGGACCGTAGTAGATGGTCTTGGGATCGTTGAAATCTACGCCGTAGTCAACAACGGGGTCTGCAAAAATGTGCAGAGCATTGTGACGGCCGTAAGGCTCAACGGTGCAGTACTGGGGGTGGGGAAGAGTAAAAATAATTCTGCCGTCCTCGGTGATCTCGGGCTCGATGCCGAGAGCCATGGGGCGGATTATAACCTTTTCAAAAGGATCACGGGGCTTGATCTCGAGTGTAACCGGTTCGTCGGTTGCAAAGGAAAGGAAATTGATCAATTCCGTCTGATCCAAGGAACGCTGATGGCCGGGCCAACGGCGGTTGAAGGGATGTGCCGAAACTCTCGCAACGTTAAGGTCAACCTCTTTACCGTTAATTTTAACGGAATAACCGTCATGCTCAAGCTCGCATTTCTGTACAGGATAGATCTGTATAGCCATAGTGAAAACTCGCTTTCTGAATAAAAAATTTGGCAATTATATTATACCATTTATATTCCGATTTTGCAAGACTTTTTCAGCAAATAATACGATTTATTGCGTTAATTTGATAAATATATTTTTAGAGATATTTACAAAAACTATTGATTTATTAATCAAAATATATTATAATATAGTCATAAATATATAATTCGACATATATTTAAATTCTACATATTGAGGATGTTGATTATGTTTAACAAAGAAGCAAAAATCTACTCTCAAATCGGCGGTTTTATGAAGGGCATTTGCCATCCCGGCGGAGAGTTTCAGCTTATGACCGATGCCGGTTTTAACTGGGTAAGACGTGACGTTCCTTATCCGTTTGATGCAGATGGAAATCCCACTCCCGAACATCTCCATTTCCTTGAAGAAACACGTATTTTCGCTGAACACGGACTTCGCACCGTTGCAATCAGCCCTTATCCGAGAGAATTCATCGCTCGCGGTATGGACTGCACCACCGAAGAAGGTCTTGCGCAGGTTACCGAAGTTTGCGCACGTTTGGCTAAAGAATATGCTCCTTATAACGTATGCTGGCAGGCAACCAACGAAATGTTTATCGTTGACTTCCGCGCTCCTCTCACCACCGAGCAGAGCAAATATTTCGTTATTGCATCTCTCAAGGGCTTAAAGCAGGGCGATCCCAAAGCTGCAGTAGGACACAACTGCGTTGACGGCGGCATCTGGGACGAATATGCTGTTGATATCAACGAAGTCTGCGAATGCGATTACCTTGGATACGATTTTTACAACGGATCCTGGGGTAATGGCGATACCGATTCCTATGTTGAGCGCGCTGCTCACCTTTACAATCTCGTTCACCTTCCTATCATTCTTATGGAATTCGGTTTCTCTTCCTTCGGACGCAACTGCGGTCCCGAGGATGTTCAGAAATACCTCAACGACCTTGGCTTTGCTGACATGAACGACGTTCAGGCTCGCCGCGACGAGTTTATCGAAACACTTCCTCCCAAGCTCCGTGCAAGTGCACAGAACTGCGCCGAAGAGGATGTTCCGCTCGTTATCTCCTCGATGATGCCTCACCTTCTCAAGGCATGGTTCACCGAAAAGCTCTTCCCGCACACCGAAGAGGGTCAGGCAGAGTTCTATGCAGAGCTTCTTCCTAAGCTCATTGCCAGCCCCCATATCGCAGGTCTCTGCGTATTCTGCTGGTACAATTCTCACATGTGCTTCACTTGTGAATCCAATGAGTGTCCTTGTGAAACCGCATGGGGTATGCTCCGCAGCGACGGAACTCCCAAGCCTTCTTACTATGCTGTAAAGGAAGCTTTTACAAACAACCCCACTGAATAAACAACAATTGATTTTTGCTAAAAGCGCCTGTACTAATATTTGCTTCGTGTATGGGCGCTTTTGGTTTTTTGTTGGCTTGATTTTTTATTTCCAATGGAGGAAAAATGAAAAAAAGAATACTAAGTGCTTTATTATGCGCACTAATGTTAATGTCAGCTTTTTTAGTTGCTTGTGCTGACGATGATACTGACGATCCCAATCTTCCGGGCAATGTAACTGATGCTGAAACCGATTACTTCAGCGAACGCGACGATCTTCCCGACGATTTGTGGTTTGACAACACAAAAATCGTAATTCACGGCAGATATGGCGATCCCGATTTTCCTATTATTGAGCTTGGCGTTGAAGAGGAGATCGGTGAGCCTATCAACGATGCTATTTGGGAAAGAAACTATAATGTCGAGGAACGTCTCGGAGTTGTAATCGAGCCCTATCAGCCCAACCCTTGGCAGAGTTATTATAATTCTGTAAACCAGATTCGCGGAACAATACAGTCCGGCATTGATGATTTTCAGATTATTGCCGGTTGGTCTGCACAGATTCCGATCCTGTCGACCGAAAAGCTTTTTGATAATCTTCTTGATTACGAATATATTAATGTTGACAAACCGTATTGGAATCGCAGTATAGTTAATGAATTGCAGATCAATGATACGTTGTATTTCCTTTGCGGCGATATTTCGCTGCTTATGCTGCAAAGTGCCTATTCAATGGCCATGAATGCCAAGGTAGCCGATACATACCACATAACGGGAATATACGATACTGTTCTTAATAAAGAATGGACTATTGAAAAGCTGTATCAGTATTCAGCAATGGTTTACAATGACGTAAACGGAGACAGCAAGAAGAACGATGGCGATTTGTTCGGTATTCATTGGGGACGTCTTGTAAATGACGTTGACTCGTTTATGCAGTCCTCTCAGATACGCATGACATCCCGCGGCGAAGATGGTCTGCCCTATCTTGATGTAAATGAGGATAAGCTCAATTCGCTTACTGAAAAGATTTTCAAGCTTGTTTACGAAAATCCCGGTTCGTTGGTTGCACCCTCTGCAGAAGCTGATAAAGCGTTTATCGGTGACCGTTCGCTCTTTAACCCGTCGTATCTTTTCTTCTACACTTATAATTACCGCGATATGGAGAGCGATTATTATATCTTGCCTTATCCGCTTTACGATGATCAGCAGGAAGAGTATTCCACTCGAGTAGCAGACGCTCTTTCGATCTGGGGAATGCCCATTACTGTAGAAAATAAGGATGCAGTTACTGCAACGCTTGAAGCAATGGCTTCTGAAAGCTACAGAATCGTTACTCCGGCATTCTTTGAAACGTCGCTGAAACACAAATTTACCCGTATAACAAATGAGAAGGCATACAAGATGCTCGATATCATCCGAGAGGGCATCATGCTTAATTTCGAGATCATCTATAACGAATCAATTGGCTATCCATATCACATCCTCCGCGATCTGATTGGAAACCGAAATCCCAATTTTGCATCGACCTGGGACAACCGAAAGGGCGATGTTATTGACAAATTGGAGCTTGTTGTAGAAAACTTCGAGCTTGATATCTAAAGAAAAATAAAGGAGCCTGAGGACAGGCTCCTTTTTCTTATTTCTTCTTACCAAAAGCAATAACAGCGCTGCAAATAATGGCCGCTAAAACAGCAATAGATATATAGTCTGCGGTAGGAGGAGATACTTCTGAAATATCAGCGGTGGTTTCCTCAATGGTTGTTTCTTCCACGGTGGATTCTTCTACAGTAGTTTCTTCCGCAGTAGTTTCTTCCGCAGTGGTTTCTTCCGCAGTAGTTTCTTCTACAGTGGTTTCATCTTCAGAAGTTACAACTTCTGAGGTTTCCTCGGCACTTGTATCCTCGATAAGTGGATCATTGGGATATACAATGGCCTCAGCACCGGTGAGCTTGATATTTGCCATTATACCAAAGCTGTTGGTTGCATTCCCGTTAAAAAATGTTGAAATCACACGGGGGTCGTTGTGGCAGAAATCCTTTGCGTATACTCCAACGCCTTCTCCGAAATTGTCGCTGGCGTTGCCAATCCAAAGAAGATATTCACCATGTCCAATGTTGTCAGTGATATCGGGAGTAAGGAGAAGGGTTGCATTGTCCACAAAGTTTATATATTCCTGTTCAAGGAGCGGTTTTGCTGCAACTGTTGAGGTATAGTCGTCGGTCCATTTGTAAAGACGAAGGGTTAAGCAACCGCTATTGTCCGACCAAGACGGACATTCAATTGTTATTTCATCGATAGTACCCGATTGTATTTTAAATCTTGTTGCGATCTCTTTGCCATCAATTAAGTTTAAACTGTTGAAACCGGTATTTCCAAAGCACTCGATAGTATCCGGATTGGCTTTTGGAAGAGCATCTGCTTTGGATGGATATCCCATCTTATCAATACCCTCAAGATAAACGGTTCCGCATTCCCAAAAATCCTGCCATGTACTTGCGGGGGAAGAGGACCAGTTAACAACGCCGATTCTTTTGCCGCCGTCAGCGACGTTGATCTGTATATCAAGTGCTACAACGCTGTCACGGCATAGCACAAATCCGTCCGATGGCCAGGGAAACGCATATTCAACCACATAGGAAGTGTCTGATGTTTTAACCATCTTTCCCAAATAATCATATTTGAATCGGTCAAATCCAGTACCGTGACCGCTCTTCTCGCCGCTCAGGATCACACGAAAAATGCCTGAGTATGGACATCCTCCGTTATACATATTGGCTCCCATGAAACCGTCAAAGCCAATTGAAACAGATGCATTGTCCTCGCCCTTGTTCTCCATGCCGTAGTGTACGGAAAGGGGAATGTCGTGTTTGTCGACCTCTACTAAAACGTAGAAATAGTCTTCATTCCACATAGTGCGAAGGGTACCGGTGGTATTTGTGGGAATAGCTGTATACCCTCCAAGATCGCTTTCGGTGTCAACAAGAATGATATCTTCTTTGTTTGCTTTATCCCAGATATCATCAATTAAGCCGTCGATTTTTACCGTGCCGTAAATTGCGGTGGTATTTGCGTCAGACAAGGCAGACGATGATACTGCGAGTACGACAATAACAAAAATCGTAATTATCGCAAACTTAAAATTAAAGTGCTTCATTGTGTTATCCCCCTTCCTTAAATCTGCAATAATTATAGTAAAAATTATAACATTTGTAAATAGAATAAAGTCACAAAATTTCACGGGCTAAATTGTGCAATAATAAAAAAACAAAAAAAATGAGATCTGCATATTGCAGATCTCATTTTATGTATAAGAATTTACCTTATCTCTTTTTGCCGAGAGTGAGAACTACGCCGCAAGCGATAGCAGCGAGAGCTGCGATTGCCATGTAGTCAGCGGTAGGAGGAGCAACCTCGCCGCCTTCTTCAGCAGTGGTCTCGTCTTCAACGGTGGTCTCTTCTTCAGAATCAGCTACAGTAGTCTCTTCATCAGAATCAGCTACAGTAGTTTCTTCTTCGGAATCAGCTGCGGAAGTTTCTTCCTCAGTAGTAACCTCTTCGGTGGTTTCTTCCTCGGTAGTTTCTTCAGCAGTGGTATCATCGGTAACAGGATCGTTGGGATATACGATTGCTTCAGCGCCATCAAGAAGAACGTTAGCGATCATAGCAACCTTATTGCTTACTTCACCGTCGATGTAGGAAGCAATAACGCGGGGGTCGTTAGCATTGGTGTCCTTGGTATAAACACCAACGCCCTGGCCGAAGTCGTCGTTACCGTTACCAACCCAAAGGAGGTACTCACCCTTACCGAAGCCGAGAGGTGCTATCTCACCGGATTCATCTGTTGCAGCAAGATGCAACGAAGAGTTGTCGGGGAAGTCAACGTGTTCAATTTCATAAAGGGGTTTGCCCTTAACAGTGGACTTATAGTCGCCCTTCCATTCGTAAATGCGGAAGGTAAGGCAACCGGTGCTGTCCATCCAAGAGGGGCATTCAACAGTGATGTCCTTGATAGTACCGGACTGAACTACGAATCTGGAAGCCATTTCGGTACCGTCGGAAAGGTCAACACCCATGTAACCGATGGTTCCGTAGAGCTCGATAACTTCGGGCTTAGCCTTAGGAAGGGTTTCAGCCTTGGTGGGGTAACCCATGTTCTCGATACCCTCGAGGTAAACGATACCGCACTCGGTGGTTTCACGCCAAGTGGTAGCGGGAGTAGAAGACCAGTTAACAACACCGATTCTCTTACCACTGTCGGCAACGTTGATCTGAATGTCGAGTGCAACTACGCTCTCCTGGTGAAGAGTGAAGTTAAGGGTAGGCCAGGGGAAAGCGTATTCAACAACGTAAGTGGTGTCGGATGTTTCTACCATCTTACCTCTGAACTCATACTGGAAACGGTTCCAACCTGCGCCGTGTCCGCTCTTGTCACCGCTGGTGAGTACGCGGAAAACGCCGGAGTTCGGGTAGCCTTCGTTAAATACGTTAGCTCCGAAGAAGCCGTCAAGACCGATACAAACGTCTGCACAGTCATCGGTTTCCTCTCTGCCGCCAAAATTGGAGGAAAGAGCCATGCCGTGCTTATCAACTTCAACTAAAACGTAGAAGTAGTCTTCGTCCCACATGGTGCGAAGAACACCGGTAACGCCGGTATCAACAGAGACGTCGCCCGCATTGAGGACTGTTTCGGTATCAGCGAGGACGATATCCTCTTTGTTTGCTTTTTCCCATGCAGCATCGATCTTGCCGTCGACCTTGATAGTGCCGTAAATGGCGGTAGTGCTTGCATCAGACAAAGCAAAGCATGAAATTGTGAGTGCAGCAATCATGCAAACAACAATTACAGCCAACTTTAATGTAAAGTTTTTCATGTTTTTCTCCTTATAATTTGCGCAAAATGAAACGCATTAGTATATAATAATTATAATAAAAAAAGGTTAATTTGTAAATGTAATAATGTCACAAAAAAACAGTCGATAAATTGTGCATTTGCTAAAAAATATATGAATCTCTCGTGAATTTTACATAAAAATAAGGCCTGCCTTAAGCAGACCTTATTTTTAAAAAAAATGCGTGAATTTTATCTCTTTTTGCCGAGAGTGAGAACTACGCCGCAAGCGATAGCAGCAAGAGCTGCGATTGCCATGTAGTCGGCAGTAGGAGGAGCAACCTCACCGCCATCTTCAGCAGTGGTCTCATCTTCAACGGTGGTCTCTTCCTCGGAATCAGCTACGGTAGTTTCTTCTTCGGATTCAACTGCAGTTGTCTCTTCCTCAGTAGTAACATCTTCGGTGGTTTCTTCCTCTGTAGTTACTTCTTCGGTGGTTTCTTCTTCAGTGGTAACTTCTTCGGTGGTTTCTTCTTCGGTAGTTATTTCTTCAGTGGTTTCCTCAGCGGGATCATCGGGGAAAATAACAGCTCCTGCGCCGTCGAGGTAAACGTAAGCGATCATACTTGTCTTGTCGGTGAATTCGCCGTCAATATAAGTACCTATTACACGGGGGTCGTTCTGATTTCCGTCCTTGGAGTAAACACCAACGCCCTGACCGAAATCGTCGCTGCCGTTACCAACCCAGAAGAGGTATTCACCCTCACCGAATTCCAAGGGCTTCTTTTCGGGATTCAGATGTAAGAAGGCATTGTCGGGGAAGTCAACATGTTCAAGTTCCAACAAGGGCTTGCGTGCAACAGTGGTTTCATAGTCGTCGACCCACTTGTAAAGACGCAATGTGAGAGAACCGTAGCTGTCCATCCAGGAGGGACATTCAACAGTAATATCGCTGATAGTACCGGTCTGAACTACGAATCTCGAAGCGATCTCGGTTCCGTCGGAAAGGTCTATGCCAAGATAACCGATTGTTCCGAAGAGCTCGATTACTTCGTCCTTGGGCTTGGGAAGGGTTTCAGCCTTGGTGGGATAACCCATGCTCTCGATACCTTCAAGATATACGGTACCGCAGTCGGTAGTCCAAACGTCGGTTTCACAGGGGGTAGCTGACCAGTTGAGAAGGCTTATTCTTCTTCCGCTTTCTGCGATGTTAACGATGATGTCAAGAGCAACTACGCTGTCGCTGCAGAGAGTGAATTCGCGAGTGGGCCAGGGAATAGCATATTCTACAACGTATGCAGTTTCGGAGGTCTTCTTCATTTTACCTCTGTATTCGTGCTGATATCTGTCGTATCCTGCACCGTGACCAACCTTGTCGCCGCCAAGGGTTACACCGAAAATACCCGAATTCGGGAAGCCGGCATTCCATACGTTAGCGCCGAAAAAGCCGTCAAGACCAATACAGATCTGAGCGATGTCATCGGTGTGCTTTCCGCCACCGAAGTTAACGGAAAGGGGAGCGTTCTTTTCTACTTCAATGAGAACGTAGAAATAATCCTCGTCCCACATAGTACGGAAGGAAGCGGTAGCATCGGTTTCAACACTTACCTCACCGCTGTCATACATCGAATCATCAAGGATCGATTCTGTATCATGAAGAAGAACTTCTTCTTTGTTGGCATTTTCCCAGATACCATCGACCACGCCGTCTATCTTGGGCGTTCCGAAAATAGCGGTCGTGTTTGCATCGGAATATGCAAAGGATGTAATTGCGAGTGCTGCAAGCAAGAAAACTGTAATTACAGCAAGCTTTAATGTAAGATTTTTCATGGCCTTTCTCCTTTTTATGTGCGTAATGACAATCGCACTTTGCTAATAATATTATAATAAAAAAAATGATGATTGTAAATACAATATTATGACGAAAATGGTTCTGAAAAATTGTGCAATTACAACCAATGATGCTTGCATGTGATATTGTAAATGGTTAAAAACATAAAAAAGACCCCGATCTCAGACAAAATGATCAGGGTCAATGCAGCTGTCTTCGTTTGATATCCATTTTACATGATATGTTGCTTACGGTATGACTATGACACTTTTGAAGGTTTATTCATCCGTCAATTATTCCATAACTTCAAAATAGAAAGTATAGCTTTCGCCATTTGATTTGATCACCACACTGTACTCTCCCGCCGATGTCCTCGAACCAACCGTCCAACTCCAGCTTACTACTCCGTCGCTGTCCGACATTTTGCTTTCCAGACCCGAAGCATTGCTTTTACCCGATGAGTAGTTTACCTCAATGGAATACACTGTATTGGGCTTGCCTTTTACAGATATTTTGGCTTTGTCACCGGCAGAGATAATTTCGCTGAATTCGATGAGCGATAAATCATCATATTTCGGTTGATTTTTGCTTGTGTTTTGAACGTCGTTGAGCGAATCGTTGCCATCAAAAACAGTTTCGGAATCTTTTTCGCCGGTTTCTTTTGAGCCCGACGGTAAAAATTCATATGGCGCACTTTCGCTTTGCGTGTCTTCGGGCGATATTATAAGCGCGTTTCTGGTTATTTTGTCGCCGTAAGACACAAAATACACTATCGCGGCAATAATGGCGGCTGCCATTATGACCGTTGCCGTAAAAATTCGGATCGCTTTAGAATCGACCATGATGAACGGATAACGGCGCTTTTTTCGCTTACCTTCAAGAAAATCGGCTCTTTCAATAACAAGGGATGATCCGTCAAAAGAGCAATCAATAAAAATAACATCCTTTTTATGCTCAAAGACGGCGGTGTAGCGGCTTATCTCTCCGCTCTCTCCGTATGTAATATCACCGAAGATGCAGTCATTATCACTTAACGTAATATAATAATGCAATATCAAAGCGTAATGCATTGAATCATATTTGCAGTAGGTAAGATGGGTATAAAGATCGGGTGTGAGCGCTGAAGAATAGTCAAAACGTATATCGTCGGAGTATATGCGGCAATTGGGAATCCTTTCGTCGTATTCGTGAGCTATGCGGAGGATCTCGTTCAGCTGAAGAATATCCTCTTCGGCGATGATGCGGTTTGTTCCGCAAAGGAGCAGGGTACAGTTTTGTTCGTCAACAGACGGTATTGATGTGAGCGAATATTTCGTGTTGCAAAAGACAGACTGGTTTATCGCGCTTACCGTTTTGATATTATCGCTTATCATCATATACTCCTCTTTTCCGACGGTATGATTAAAGTATATCAGCAAAATAGCCCGATGTCAATGTTTAGCGTCAAATGTTGATTTTTAATGCGAAAAATATAAACGCCACCGCATAAGCGGTGGCGTTCGTCTTATTCCTCTTCTTGCACTTCGGCACGTCTTACCCACATATCTGCTTTTTTGTCGCTCTGTTCAACACCGTATCCGTATCGATAGCATTCTGCAAGCTTCAACATGGCAGATACATTTTTGTTACCTGCGGCCAAGCGATAGTATTCTGCGGCTTGCTCCTGATTTACCGGAACACCGTATCCGTACATATAGAAATCACCGAGCTTTTCCTGCGCTGTGTAAGAACCGAGATCGGATGCCATTCTGTAAAGTCGGAAGGCTTCTTTGTAATCCTGCAGGAGTGTATCGAGTCCGGTAAAATAGCATTCAGCAAGCTTTTCCTGCGCCAGAGTGTTATTGCTGTCGGCCGATTTTTTAAGCCATGCAACGGCTTTTTTAGTATCTTTATCTACTCCCTCGCCGTTAAGGTAGCATAAACCCAGATAATACTGATGTACAGCCGAACCATATTTTGCGCCGCTCTCAAATACTCGTACGGCCTCTTTGTAATTTTGTGAAACGCCGTATCCGCCGTAATAGTAGATCTCGCCTATTTCAATTATATCTCCGTATTCTTCGGCGGCTTTTTCATACCAAGTAAGCGCGATCTGATAATTGGGCTTATCTACGCCTAAACCGTGCTGATAGCAGTATCCGAGCATGTACTGTGCATCGACATCGTCCTGTTTTGCCGATTCCGTGTACAATTCAAAAGCCTTTTCGTAGTTTTGCTCGACACCGACACCGTAAAAATAGCAGTCACCCAGATAGTAATAGGCACAGCAGTAATCTTGATCTATTGCCTTTTCAAACCAGAAAAGGCCTTTTTCAGTATTTTCGTCGGTACCGTAGCCATACAAATAATACAAACCGAGTTCGCACTGCGCTTCGGGCAGATTTTGCTTTGCCGCTTTTTCTACCCATTTAAACGCTTCAATGACGTTTTCTTCGACGCCCTCTCCGTAAAGGTAGCAGAGTCCGAGATTGTACTGCGCATCCGCATCTCCCTGACGCGCCGATTTCTCCAACCACTTCGCACCAACTTCGTAATCCTGCTCAACACCGGTGCCGTAAAGATACATCATACCTATGTAAAACTGTCCTTCGGGAATACCGTGCTTGGCGGATTTTTCAAACCATTCTGCGGCTGTTTTATCGCTTTGCTCGACACCCAAGCCGTCATAATAGCATAATCCGACATAATACTGCGCATCGGCAAGATCCTGATCTGCAGCCTTTTTGAACCATTCGAATGCTTTTTCGTAGTCCTGTTCTACTTCGATACCGTCAAAGTAATAGCATCCGATGTCAAATTGCGCCATTGAAACGCCTTGCTCGGCAGATTTGAGCTTTGATGCGAAAACGGCGTTTACTTTCTGCTCGGCCGTCGCAGATTCGCTTTCATCCCCGCTTGCATCTGTGGTAACATCAGCGTTTTTAAGCAGTAAGTAGCTTTTTATTAAAGTTCTGCACGAAACGAGTGACAGCAGTGAGGCAACTATCAAAAACAAGGCGATAATTCGGGCGAACGATTTCATGTTGATCCTCCGATGTTTAATGATGAAAATGATATTAAAATACTTTATAAATATAACAGATGATCCCGGTGAATGATTTCATTGTTAACTTCCGATATTGTAAAAAAGTATTGTATTGCAATATCACGCAATAATTATAACACATATTACACTTTTTGTCTACATTATAATTAAAGCACCGTCATGAAACTTGACGGTGCATAAGTGGCTTATTTGCTTTAGCTCTTTTTAAAGGCGAGCAAAATGCTTTTGATCTTCGGATTGTATTCCTTCATTACAACGTGAATAAGAAGCTCCTCAAGAGAAGCAATAAAGGTTATTACCAAGATCACAACGCTGTAATGTACGGTATAGGGAGTCTTCATCACATAGGGGAGCAGGAACATTGCAAAGCCCGACACCTTGTTGAGATATGTATGAAGCGACGAAAAACGCTTGTAACGTATAGTTACCCCTATGTAGGAAACAAGACGGATTACAATTATCACAGCGGTCAGATACCACATTATGGCCGGCAGGACTTTCCAAAGCTCGGGAAGCATTCGAATAAGCATTGCGGAATAGAACACCAGATCGGAAACACTGTCAAGCTTTGCACCGCGATCGCTCTGACATTTGAACAAGCGCGCTAAAAAGCCGTCGAGTACGTCGCTTACGCCCGCAACTGTATAAACGACGAAAAAGGCAGCGCCCAAAGGTTCAACAAAAAAGAGGACAATAGAACACAAAAGGCGTGTCAAAGTCACATAATCGGCAATATTGAGTTTGTCCGACTTGGATTTGATTTGCATAATCTGAAATATTATATCCTTTCCCGAAAAGCAACAAAAACATGTATAATCATGTTTTATGTGCATTACAGTATATTATATACCAAATATTCGTCAAAATCAATAGAAAAAGAATAAAATTAAGAAAGAACATCCATTTTTTTATTTTCTATTGCTATTGCGCTTTTCGAGATGTATAATAACAATAGGAAACAGCGATGAAAAAACACGAGAGGAATAATGAAAATGACTGCTGATCTTAAAGAAAAAATAATGTTTTTTATTTTCGAGCAGGAAAAGCAATGCCGTCTTACCGATATCGTTGCCAAATCAAAAAGTCCATTGTATTATCAAATCTTCGAAAACACCTATAACGAAGATAGAATACGTTTTGCAGATGCTTTACTTTCATTGAGTAAATTAAACGATAGCATATATGATTGCTTGACTTCGAAGATCAATGAAAGTCGGTTCTTTTGTTATGAAAGAATAATTGTCGGTGTTTTGAGAATGAGGGTTTGTTTCGATATAGAAACAGAAAGCATACGTACAGATGCAAGGCGAATATTGGATATATCTATTGATAAAATAAAAAGCAAAGATTTAGGAGAATCGTGGACAGGTACGCACTTGTATGCCGATATTTCGAGATTTATCTTCGAAAGCATTGAATTGTCGAATAATGAATCGCCACAACGTTTTTTGGAAAATAAAGCAAAACTAAAAACAATATTTACTGATTTTTTATCGCTTGAGGACGTCAAGAATACACAAACTGCATCCATTTATCATGGTTTGTATAAATACAAAATGATTTCTTCTTGTCCCTTATATATCAAGCAGGCGTTAAGACTCAGTAATATATATGAAAACAGTTTTGTATCTGTTTCTGCTTGGGAAGAGTATTTCTGCAAAAAGAGCGACGATAAGATCGAAAAAGATATTTCTCTCTTTAAACAAATTGGATTCGTTTTCATTCCGGATGTAATGACAAAGATAAAAAATGCCGTTGAAAATGAAAGAGAAAGATCCACCAAAACAGTTGAGTTATCAAACAAACAACAGAGGAAACGTATTTGCGGCAAAATTATCAAGCGATATAAGGCGGAAATTGAAAACGCAAAGGCGGCAGAACCGTTTGAAAAGATAGTGGATTGTTTTCTCGGCAGTAAACTGAATAATGTCATTTAATATAATTATTTAAAACCTACTAAAATGAGAAAGGAATAATAAACATGCTGAATATATCCAGTAAAGCTCCCAATTTTACATTAACTGATGCAAACGGGGAAATCGTTTCTCTTTCCGATTTTCTCGGCAAAAAGGTCGTCTTGTATTTCTATCCGAAAGACAACACTCCGGGATGCACACGCCAGGCCTGCGCATTTGCTTCTGCATATGAAAAATTCAAGTCAAATGATATAGTCGTAATCGGTATAAGCCGTGATTCGGTCGCATCACACGTTAAATTCGCCGAAAAGTATGCACTTCCGTTTATTCTGCTATCCGATCCCGAGCTTAACGCAATCAAGGACTACGGCGTCTGGCAGGAAAAGAAGCTTTACGGCAAGGTGTCGATGGGCGTTGTCAGAACGACATTCATCATTGACGAAAACGGAAGTATCGAAAAGATCATGCCAAAGGTAAAGCCCGATACCAATGCTGAGGAAATACTGGAATACCTTAATTTATGAAGATTACCGACGTAAAAATCATAAAAAGCTCCCGAAAGACGTTGTCGATCGAGATAAGGCGTGACGGCGAAATAATAGTGCGCGCGCCATACTCGGTGAAAAATGCGTATATTGAAGCATTGCTTTTGAGTAAAAGGGAATGGATCGAAAAGAAACTGTTAGCTCTCAAGCTAGCCAATGATAGGGAAGAAATAGCAGATCAGCTTACCGAAAGTGAGATAAAAGAACTCGCAGCACTCGCCAAAGAAACGATACCCAAAAAGGTTGCACACTATGCCGACGTTTTGGGCGTAAAATACGGTAAGATTACAATTCGCAATCAAAAGACCAGATGGGGAAGCTGTTCGGCGAAGAACAATCTCAACTTCAACTGCCTTTTGATGCTTTGCCCCGATCATGTTACAGACTACGTTGTAGTGCATGAGCTTTGCCACATCACTCACCACGATCATTCAAAGGCCTTTTGGCGTGAGGTTGAAAGGGTGATGCCCGATTATAAAGAAGCAAAGCTCTTTTTGAGGGAAAATGGCATTGACGTTATGAAGAGGAATCCCGCATACTATAAATAAGCAAAAAAAGAGCATCGCCGTGCGATGCTCTTTTTATATTCAAATATTATACTTCAGGAATGATCATACCGTAGTTGCCGTCGTGCTTGGCATAAACTACGTTAATGTCGCCCGATTCGCTGTTGCGGAACATATAGAATGAGTGTCCGCTCAAATTCATCTGTAAAATCGCTTCCTCGGGGGACATGGGCTTGATGGGGAATTTCTTCACGCGGATCTCAAATTCCTCTTCTTCCTCGATGGCGGGAAGATCGACCTCGCCGCTTTCGCGTGTGAATGCGCCGTCGCGCAGGCGTTTTTCGAGGCGGGTCTTGTTCTTTCTGATCTGACGGTCGATGGCTTCGATGGCTTCGTCAAGTGCATTGTTGAAGGTGTCTGCCGCTTTTTCACTGCGGTAGAGAGTACCGTTGCTTGAGATGGCGAGCTCTATGACCTCCATGTTGCGCTTGCGCGAAAGGGTGACGTACGAACTTGCATCGTCGCCGAAAAACTTGTCAAACTTTTTCAGCTTTTTCGCAAATAATTCGCGCATATCTTCGGTAACGTCCATCTGTCTGCCGATTGTAGTAATCTTCATAATCGACTCCACCTTTCATTGAATTGTAAACAACGTTTGTTTGTTTACGGTTTTATTATAGCATATTCTTTGTTAAAAATAAATAGTTTTTCGCAAATTAATATTAAAATTTTTTATGAATTAGATATTTTCATGAAAAACACCGAAGAATGTAACATTTTCACATTCTTCGGTATTATAATAACAAAATAATATGTTAATATGATAAAAACAGCTTATGCCCAGGATATTGTGCCGGGTTTGGGCTCTACGATTATTGCCTGACGGAGGAAGTAGACCGCCTTTGCAATACCCTCGTCGTTGGTCATGAGAGAATCCTCATGCTCGATGGAAAGCACGCGGTCATAACCGACAAGACGGAGGTTGGAGATCATGTCGCGCCAATACTGCATGTCGTTACCGTATCCGACTGTACGGAATACCCATGAGCGGTGGATCTCGTCGCTGTAATGCTTGGTGTCGAGAACACCGTCGGCTGCGGTGTTGTACTTGTCAACCTTGGTGTCCTTGGCATGGACGTGGTATATTGCCCCCGCAAGCTTGGGGATTGCCGCGACGGGGTCAACTCCCTGCCAAATAAGGTGAGAGGGGTCGAAGTTTGCGCCGATAACGGGCTCGTCGCCGCCGCAATTTCCGACAGCTTCGC
>JAZSMZ010000101.1:0-5184 GCA_045536155.1 Eubacteriales bacterium | reverse complement strand
AAGGGCAGCTTCACCTTCTACTTCGCTCGCTACGAAGAGGTTCCCGCCGCCAATGCAGCAAAGATCATCGCAGACGCAAAGGCTGAAGCAGAAGCATAAGCTACAAAAGAATAAAAATCGTCCGGATGTAAAAGCATCCGGACTTTTTTATGTTTTTATATTTTAATATTATGTTAATTTGCAAGTTTGGCTATTGCAATTATTCATATTTCGTGCTAATATATATCCTATACCCCATATATTAGCAAGTTTGCGGTGAGTTTCATGCAAAAACACCGCATCGCGAATAGATATTTACGCCTATCACCATCTATTTTTCAGAAAGGAACAAACGTCAAATGGACAACAGATCAACACTTACTGACGTATTCAACGGCTCGCCTTTAGAGTTTTCAGATAAAACCAATCTGCTCGAGCAGTCCTCCTACCGCTATCAGCTTCAGGAAAGAGCGGAGCCCAATCTCTACCGCCACCTTTTCGATTATGAATCCATCCCGAAGGTATCCTTCAACCATCGTTCGGTGCCGATATCGATGCCCGACGAGATATGGATAACCGACACTACTTTCCGTGACGGTCAGCAGTCCACCTCCCCCTTTACAGTCGATCAGATCGTTCACCTTTTCACCCTCATGCACAAATTGGGTGGCCCGAAGGGTATCATCCGTCAGAGCGAGTTCTTCGTTTACACCGAAAAGGACCGCGAGGCGCTGCTCAAATGCATGGAGCTCGGATTCGAATTCCCCGAGATAACGACATGGATCCGCGCATCCGAAAAGGATTTCGACCTCGTACGCGAGCTTGGAATAAAGGAAACGGGCGTTTTGGTATCCTGCTCCGACTACCACATCTACAAAAAGATGGGACTCACCCGTAAATCGGCAATAGACAAATACCTCGGCATCGTAAAATCGCTTCTCGACAAGGGAATCCGTCCGCGCTGTCACTTCGAGGACATCACCCGTGCCGACTTCTACGGCTTCGTTCTTCCCTTTGCAACGGCTCTGCGTGATCTTATGACCGAAAGCGGCATTCCGATAAAGATCCGCGCCTGCGACACCATGGGTTACGGCGTATCCTATCCCGGATCGGCTCTTCCCCGTTCGGTTCAGGGTATAATCTACGGTCTTACCCACTATGCAGGCATTCCCTCCGCCCTTGTTGAGTGGCACGGACACAACGACTTTTACAAGGTTGTCACCAATGCCGCCACTGCATGGCTTTACGGCGCATCGAGCGTCAACTGCTCCATGCTCGGCATCGGCGAAAGAACGGGTAACTGTCCGCTTGAAGCGATGTGCATCGAATATGCATCGCTCCGCGGCACTACCGATGGAATGGATCTGTCGGTCATCACCGATATCGCGCACTATTTTGAAAACAATATCGGATACGAGATCCCGCCCCGCACACCCTTTGTCGGACGCAACTTCAACATCACCCGTGCAGGTATCCACGCCGACGGTCTGCTCAAGGACGAGGAGATCTACAACATCTTCAACACTGCAAAGATCCTCAACCGTCCCGCATCTGTTGCGGTCGGTCAGCACAGCGGTGCCGCCGGAATTGCACATTGGCTTAACGGATACTTCTCGCTGAGCGGCGACGATGCCATCAACAAGCAGGCAGCTATCGTTCAGAAGATGAAGGATGAAGTGGACCGCGAGTATGCCGACGGACGCACAACCGTTATGGGTGATGAGGAGCTTGAAAATATGCTCCGCGAGCTCGATTTCAACGAATACGAGAGACTTTCTCACATCCACCTGCACCACAACTGAATCATTACATAATGGCGAGGGACGCGCAAAATGCGTCCCTTTTTAATTGATTTACAAATAGTTTAAATTGGCTATACTTATTATTCTTGCTTTGTCAAAAATATGGGTATATAATTATATGGTACAAAGAAAGTTATCCAAAGGACGGTAGATATATATGTTCGACACCCCTTCGGCGAAGCGCGCGAGAGTTTACTTTATGATCTCTCTTGTGCTGAGCGCGGTATTGGCAGTTTCGCACACTCTTGTGATGGCCTTTTTCTATGACGAATCGCTTTTCGTCTATGACAGAGTCTCCCCTTTCCCCGCAATTATCTACGGCATCAGCGCAGGAGTTATCGTCTTGCTCCTCGTTTCGATGTTCTCTCTTAAAAGCAACGAGCTTTGCACAAAACATCTGCCGCAGAACCGTTTTTCCACCTTCTGCTCACTTCTTTGCGGATTTTTACTTATCGCTTCGCTGCTGCTCAACGTAGTAAATACGGTACGTGACATTTACCCCGCGCCTGCCGCATGGCGAATCGTATCGCTCGTCTTTGCCCTGCCCGCAGCACTCTATTTCATCGCATCGTCGTTTAAAACCGATGCCGACCCCAAAAGACTCGCATGGCTTTCAATGTGCGTTATCGTCTGGGCAGGATTTTATCTGATCAGCCTGTATTTTGAGATCGACAGCCCGATAAAGAGCCCCGTTCGTATTTTAAATCAGCTTTCGCTGATCGGAGTTATGCTCGCGATGGTCTATGAAACGAGAATTCTTCTCTTTGTTGCCCGTCCGAGACTCTATTTTGCCGTCACGCTCGGCACCGTCTTATTACTCGCGCTGGCCAACGTGTCGGACATCGCTCTGACGATCGCAGGCTTGCGTCCCGCATCTGCCGATTCGGCATTCCGCCTTGCCGAGATCGCAATGATGCTCTATTTCAGTGCAAGACTCGGTCAGACCCTGTGGTACGACGGAAAAATCGAAGAGGAATAAATCAAAGCAAAAAAAGATCCCGATGCAGAGGCGTTGTGTTCTAAAGGACAGTTTTATTGTGCACGGAACGGTGACATATTTACGGAATTGTTGTATAATAACCTTGATAAAATGAAAGGCGGGCAATAACGTGGACATTAAACTTCTCATTCGCAGATTCTTGGCATTTGTGATAGACTGGAATATTATGTTCGGTGTTGCTATGGTGCTGATGTTCTTCGGTCCCGGAAGTAATCCTGAATTTTTTCTCTATCCAAGTATAAAAATGTTTACTTCTGTCGGTTTCCTTTTGGGACTATTATGGTTTTTCCTCTATTGTCTGTTTAAAGATTGCCTATTTGGAAGACGGAGTCTGGGCAAGCTGATATGCAGATTGAAGATTCAAAATTCCGAAACGGGAGAAAAAGCATCTTTCGGTAGTTTGATTTTAAGAAATATCACATATTTAATTGTGCAAATAGAAGGGATTGTTGTTTTAGTTAATAACGGCAAACGGTTAGGAGATTTTATTGCAAAAACACAAGTAGTAAGACATATCAAAACTATATAGCCCTCGTTTGCAGGTATAGCGTTACCGCGCCATCTACCTTTCACAAGGGAATGTTTCTTTTTTCTGCAAGTGCGCATTTACTCACCACCAGAGGTGGTAATGAAATAGAAAAAGCCGATACGGAAATCAATCCAGATCGGCTTTTTTTCTGTCCTTTAGCACCCGAGGCTGATGCATCGGGATTTGTTTTTTTATATTGCCTTAAGCGAATAACCGGTTGTGTACGACTCGCCGGGAGCGAGGGTTATGCAATAGGGCTTGTCACAAAACTCGCCGCTTTCGTCTGTGAGCGCAGGAAGACCGGTCCAGGGCTCGAGCGCGAAGAAGGGGGAGTTTTTCTTGGGCGGACTCCAGAGTGTGAGCACGTCAAAGCCGGTAAAATCGAACTCCATGCCCTGTCCGTTGTCCTTTCTCACCAATTTGACCTTGCGCGAATTGAGATCGGGGCAGATGAGTGCATCGACGTCGTAGTCGGCATATTTGAGGTCAAATTCGGTCGTCAGGGTACGGGGATGCTTGTAATCGTAGGAAAACTCGCTCTTTTTATCGGTATAATAGAGCGCGCAATTCTCTTCCTTTTCGAAAACGAGCTTCCATTCCTCAATCGACGAATGGGTGCAGAATCCGGGGTGAGCACCGATGCAGAAGTGCATCGGGCTATCTCCCTTATTCGTTACCTGATATGTCGTTTTAAATGAATCCTCGGTGATCGAGTGGGTCGCATTCAGCTCGAAATCGTAGGGATAATACTGCTTTGTTGCCTCAGACGAGGTAAAGCGGAAGGAAGCAGACTCATCGTTGCATTCGAGCAGCTCAAACTCACTGCGGCGGGCGATGCCGTGGCGAAGCGGGATCTCATACTCCACGCCGTCGAATCTTACCTTGTTGTCCTTTAAAAGGCTTACAAAGGGAAAGCAAAGGGGCGCGTGACCTGCCCAATGGGCGCTGTCGGCATACCAGACGTATTCCTTGCCGTCCACCTTAAAAGAGGTCAGCTCACCGCCGAGAGTATTGACGACGGCCTCGGCTTTGCCGCATTTGAGTATCTTTTCCATAATGATGTCCTGTTTTTATATCAAAGATCAATATTTGATCTTTTCAGCGATGTATGCTTCGAGCTCGTCGATCGGGATGCGAACCTGCTCCATCGTGTCGCGGTCGCGAACGGTTACGCAGTTGTCTTCCTTCGACTCGAAGTCGTAGGTGATGCAGTAAGGAGTACCGATCTCGTCCTCACGGCGGTAACGCTTACCGATCGTCCCGGTATCGTCATAGTCTACCATGAAGGTGCGGGAAAGCTTTTCGTGGATCTCCTGAGCCTCTGCGGCAAGCTTCTTCGAGAGAGGAAGAACGGCTGCCTTGAAGGGAGCAAGAGCGGGATGGAAGCGCATAACTACGCGGACGTCGTTCTTCTCTTCGTCAACGACCTCTTCGTCATATGCCTCAACGAGGAAGGCAAGAGCTGCGCGGTCAGCACCGAGCGAGGGCTCAACAACGTAGGGAACGTAGTGCTCGTTGGTTTCGGGATCGAAATATTCGAGAGTCTTGCCGCTTTCCTTGATGTGGCAATTAAGGTCGTAGTCGGTACGGTCGGCAATACCCCAAAGCTCGCCCCAACCGAAGGGGAAGAGATATTCAAAGTCGGTTGTTGCCTTGGAATAGAAGGAAAGCTCCTCGGGCTCGTGGTCGCGAAGACGGAGATTTTCCTTCTTCATGCCGAGGTTATAAAGGAATTCTGCGCAGTAATTCTTCCAGAATGCGAACCATTCGAGGTCGGTACCGGGCTTGCAGAAGAACTCAAGCTCCATCTGCTCAAATTCACGGATACGGAAAATGAAGTTACCGGGGGTGATCTCGTTACGGAAGGATTTACC
>JAZSMZ010000141.1:0-15993 GCA_045536155.1 Eubacteriales bacterium | reverse complement strand
TACCAATATTTTTTCGCAATGTCAAGATATTTTTCAAAAAAATAATAGGCTTTTGCAAAAAAAGCAAAATCCGATTTTCGGCTTATATCACCTTTTATATTTCCTTTTATATTACCTTATATCCCTGCGCCTCGATTACAGCACGCAGCTCGCTATCGGAAATATCGCGCGACATTTCGATCGTTGCGCTCTTTGTTTCGTGACTTGCCTCGGCAGAGATCACTCCGTCTATCTCTTTAAGCGCCTTTTCAACGCGTCCCGAGCAGTGGGGGCACATCATGCCCCCAATCTTTACAGTCTTTTTCATGATCTTTTTTTCCTTTTTCTTTACATTCAGATTTACAAAATTCAACCTCAGCGCATTGCTTACAACGCAAAAAGATGAAAGACTCATTGCCAAAGCGCCGATCATGGGACTGAGTTCCCAACCGAGAACGCCTTCAAATACGCCCGAGGCGAGAGGAATACAGACGACGTTGTAGAAAAATGCCCAAAAGAGATTTTCCTTTATATTTTTCCTTGTCGAACGGCTAAGCTTTATCAGCGCGGGAACGTCGGAAAGTCGGCTGTTCATCAGCACAACGTCGGAGGCCGATTCGGCAATATCGGTGCCTGCCGCAACCGAAATTCCCGTATCAGCGCGCGTAAGCGCGGGCGAATCGTTGATTCCGTCGCCCACCATTGCGACCTTGCCCTGCTTTTGCATTTTGCGAACGATCCTTTCCTTATCCGAAGGCAGAAGGGAGGCGAAAATTTCGTCAATACCTACTTTTTTTGCGATCGCCGCGGCTGTTTTTTCGTTGTCGCCCGTCAGCATGACAACGCGAAGCCCCATTTTCTTCATCGTGTCTACCGCATCGGCGCTGTCCTCTTTTACCGTGTCGGACAGAGCGGCAAGGCCGATAAGAGTGCCCTCTTTTGCAAAAAAGATGGGTGTTTTGCCCTCGGCGGCGTATCTTTCAGCCTCATCGGATGCTTTTTCGTCGATTTCGGCGACCGTTTTAATAAAGCTTTGCGAGCCTGCATATACTCTTTCGCCATCCAACACGCCCGAAAGTCCGTTGCCCGCGATGGCGATAAAATCGTCAACGTCGCATTTTTCGACCGATTTTTCTTCGCAATAGCTTACAATGGCATAGGACAAAGGATGCTCGCTTTTGCTTTCGAGCGAATATGCGATCTTCAAAAGCTCGCTCTCGCCGCCGAAAGCGTGAATATCGGTAAGAGCAGGCTTGCCCTTGGTGATCGTGCCCGTTTTGTCGAGCAGCACGATGTCGCACTTTCCCGCATTTTCGAGTGCGGTTGCCGTTTTAAATAAAATTCCGCGCTTTGCGCCAACACCGCTTCCCACCATGATAGCGACGGGAGTTGCGAGTCCGAGCGCGCAGGGACAGCTTATAACAAGCACCGACACCGCCCGTGCGAGCGCAAACGGTACCGTCTGACCGAGAGATAACCAGACTATTGCCGTAACGGCGGCGATCGCCATTACCGCGGGTACGAACACTCCCGAAACCTTATCTGCAATGCGCGCGATGGGCGCCTTGCCCGACGACGCATCGCTCACCATTTTGATTATCTGTGAAAGGGTGGTGTCCTCGCCGACGCGCTCGGCACGGCAGACAAGATGTCCGTTCTGATTTATCGTAGCGGCCGAAACGCTGTCCCCGACACTCTTGTCAACGGGTACGCTCTCTCCGCTCAGCGCCGATTCGTCTATTGCTGAATGACCCTCGATTATCTTTCCGTCGACGGGTATGCTCTGTCCCGGGCGGACAACGAAAAGGTCACCGACCTTGACCTCGTCGATCGCTACCGTGATCTCCTCGCCATCGCGCAATATGACCGCGCTTTTGGGCGAAAGCTTTATCAGCGAGCTTATCGCGCTCGTCGTTTTGCCCTTCGATATAGCCTCGAGCAGCTTGCCGACGGTGATAAGGGTGAGTATCATGGCGGCAGATTCAAACCACAGATCGTGGTGATAGCTCATTGCCATAGCAAAATCGCCCTTGACATAAGCGTCGCTCATCAAAAATACGGCGCACACGCTGTATATAAAGGATGCGCCCGAGCCGAGTGCGACGAGGGTGTCCATATTGGGCGATGCGTGCAAAAGTCCCTTTATGCCGACGGTGAAAAACTTGCCGTTGATGATCATGACCGCGGCCGCCAGCATCATCTGGCAGAGCGCATCGGCGAGCGGGTTTTCGCTTAAAAAGGAGGGCTTTGGCAATGAAAGCATCGGTCCCATCGACAGATACATCAAAAGCAGGAGAAAAACGACCGATGACAAAAGGCGTTTCTTTATCGAAGCGATCTCGTTTTTGCTCTTCGCTTCAAGCTCGTTTTCGTCATTTGCCTTTGCTTTTTTCGCATCCTTGCCCTTTGGCGATGCTCCGTATCCCGCCTTTTCGACGGCTGATATTATCTCGCCATCTCCGGCACTTCCCTCGACCGTCATCGAGCCTGTCAGCAGATTGACCGCACAGCTGTCCACTCCGTCGAGTGCGCTGACCGCCTTTTCCACTCTCGCCGAGCAGGCCGCACAGCTCATGCCGCTTACGTTATACTGTCTTATTTTCACTCACCTCTTTCGGCGCGAAAGATAAAAAGCTGAACAAGTTCAGCTTTTTATGTTTTATCGATAATTAATAATTGTTTTCGCAGATCTCAAAATAGCTCTGGGGATGTGCGCAGGTGGGGCAGATGAAGGGAGATTCGGTGCCGACAACGATGTGTCCGCAGTTGCGGCATTCCCACACCTTGACTTCGCTCTTCTTGAACACCTCTTGAGCCTCAACGTTTGAAAGCAGCGCGCGGTATCTTTCCTCATGTCTCTTTTCGATAGCGGCTACAAGGCGGAACTTTTCGGCAAGATCGCCAAATCCCTCTTCGTCGGCGGTCTTTGCAAAGCCGTCGTACATATCGGTCCACTCGTAGTTTTCGCCGTTTGCGGCCTCGAGAAGATTTTCAGCGGTATTGCCGATGCCCTCGAGCTCTTTAAACCAGAGCTTTGCATGCTCCTTTTCATTGTCGGCGGTCTTCAAAAAGAGAGCGGCGATCTGCTCATATCCCTCTTTTTTTGCCTTGGAAGCAAAATATGTATACTTGTTTCTTGCCTGAGATTCGCCTGCGAAAGCTGCCAAAAGGTTCTGTTCGGTTTTAGTGCCTGCATATTTGTTTGCCATGGTAATTCTCCTTTTATTTATCTGTATTTTTCAAAAGTCTATATATAATTGATGATTATATTATATAGCAGCCAAACGACGTTGTCAACACTTTTTTACTCGAGATCAAAAGCCTCCCTCGGCAAAAAATCGCGCTCGACGTACTGTACTATCCATCGGTATTCGGGATGGCTTACCACCGTGCAGGTGGAGAGCGTGACGATACGGTCGTCAACGGTGGGAACGATAGCTGTATCTATCTCCGATTTTTCAAGCGCGAAATCTATAAGCGACTGCTTGCGCTTGTCCGAAAAGCTGCCGATGCCGTATATCTCGTCCCTTATATGTGCCGTGTAGACGGCAAACACCTCGTATTTATGCACGCCCTTTTCGCTGAGCAGATAGAGGTATTTGTGATCGTTTAAATATTGCTCATCGGAAAAATTGAGCAGATGGCTGAACATGGTGCCGTCACGCATATTGTGGCCGTAGATGATAGTATTGAAATTGTCAAAGGTAGGATCGAGAGTTGAATCAAGGAAGATCGATCCTGCCAGATTCCACGTTTTCTCCCACGTCTGGCGGAGATAATAGGTGTTACTTCTGCCCTGCAAAAGCGGATGTGAAACCGACGTGTCGGGGATAAGGATCCAGCCTATGACGTCGCCGTTGAGCTTTTGCATAGCATCGAGATCGACCTTTGCAAGAGCTTTGGCACTTGTATCGTCTAAAAGAGCAGCTGTCAGTTCTTCGGGCGCTTTTTCGGTTTCTTCGGAAATTGATTCCTCCGCTCTTTCGGTTATTTCTTCAGTAAATTCTTCGGTGACAGCATCGCAAGAGGTGTCCTCGGGCTCCGACGTTATCAGCGGAGCAATACCCGCGACGTCGAGTGCATTATCATGAGCATTTTGAGAAACGCTTTTTGTGACCGCAAAAAAAGCAAGGCCGCCCACTCCGATCATCAGAGTGATGACGAGCAGAATTGTGACTATTTTCCTTGTTTTCTGCATTTTTTACCTCGCATACGGTTTCATTTTTTATATTATACCACAAAAGGGTAACATTGTGGGTTACTTTTTGAAAATTTTCTTCAAAAAGAAAAAATCGGAGATCGCTCTCCGATTCTTTCTCATTTTATATAGTTTATCTGTTTTTCTTTTCCTGCTTGGTTGCATTTACTCCGATAAGGCCGATTGCAGATACTACTGCCATTGCAAGGAAGATGAAGGATGCAGAGCCTGTCTGGGGAACTTCGGAGAGCGGAACCTCTTCGTCCTCGATCTCTTCGAACTCTTCGACTTCTTCTACTGCCTCGACCTCTTCAACCTCTTCTACTTCTTCAACTTCGGGAGCGCTGTCGCGCGGAACGTCAACGTCCTCGATCTCTGCTACTTCGCTGGGATTTTCGGGATAGTTGTACTGGGGCTGATAGGGGGTGTTGTTGGGAACGTATACCTCGGTAGTCTCCTCTTCAGTGGTCTCTTCCTCGGTGGTCTCCTCTTCAGTAGTCTCCTCCTCGGTGGTCTCTTTCTCGGTGGTCTCCTCCTCGGTGGTCTCTTCCTCGGTGGTTACTTCCACAATCTTTTCCCATACAGCGTAAAGATCTGTATTACCGACTACGCGGAAAGATCCGCCAGGCAGATAGCTTACGCTGCCTCTTTCAGAGGTTGCCCATCCCTTGAACTCGTATCCCTCGTTTTCGGGAAGGTCGGTTTCGCCGTAGCTTAAAACATCGTGAGAATTTCCTGTGATCTCGTCAACGCGGTGGCTGCCCTTGGCACCCGAGAAGTTGGGATGATATGTAACCTCTACGCCGAGATCGGAAACGTAGCAGTCAACGTGAATATCGGCCTTCTGATTGCGGTCATCGTAACCGTAGTAATCGCCGTTACTGCCCGAAAAATCATTGGGGTTCTGAACCTTTATAACGTATGCGGTAATGGAAGCCGAGCCGGGGGTAAGTCCGAATTCGCTCCACAGTCCCTTCCAATCGGTGGGCATGATGATGCCCGAGTTTCCGTTGACAAGGAGCTGGTCGCCGATATCAAGCTTGCCGTCGCCGTCGGAATTGGCAAGGGCTTTGAGCATATAGTCGGCAAGATCGCCGGTGATGTTTGCCTCGTATACGTAATGGCCGTTCCAATAGCTGTAGCTTCCGCTGGGGTAATAGCTGTTGATGCCCTGATCGGCGCCGTCAAGCGGAACGGTTCTGTTAGGATCGAGCACGAAGAATTTCACGGGAAGAGAGCTATGCGCTGTCTCCTCCTCGGTGGTCTCTTCCTCGGCGGTTACCTCCTCGGTGGTCTCTGCCTCGGTAGTTACAATATCCTCGAGATCTTCAACGATCTCGGGAACATCGATAATATCGCCGTCGGGAGTTTCCACCTTAGTGACGGTTATATTGATAATAGCATGGTCGAATTTATCCTGCTGCGTGTTGGTGCCCCCTCCGTAAGAGCTGGTGAGAGTGGACTCAGCCACAGTGTAGCCTTCGGGAAGAGATACGGTATATGTACCTTTCTGATTACCCACAACATAGGAAAGGACGTTGCCCTTCATGTTGAGTGAGGGTGTTTTGTAAACTCCTGCAACAAGCCAGGAAAAGTCGCCGTTGGGACCCTTGACGGTATGGGCGTGTGCGCCGTTTACGTTGATCTCAATGTACTCGAAGCTGTCGTTTTCGCCGTTGTAGTCGGGACGGTTTGAGCCCGGGCGGTTGTTGCCGTAATCTCTTGCGGTGATTACGAGTGCCGACATATTAACGATCAGCGCGATCGTCAATATTACTGTGAGAAGCTTTCTGAGTGATCCTCTTTGTTTTTTGTTTGCCATGATTCATTCTCCTTAAAAATAAATAATTTTGGAGCGAACGTCTGGCAGTCGGGCTGTCATTGCTTATTTGGCTTTAGACCCCTTAACTTTGCGTCCCGTCCTTTCGGGCGGTTTGCCTTTATCGGTATTCGCAAATGGTAACTTGATCTTCAGCAGGATTCTGCCGAATACGATTCACCGAGCGCGCTGTCTAAAATACCCATAACCTCAAGCACACTTTTGAAGTTTGTCACCGTGCCGTTTTTCAGATCGGTCACGCTGCCCTGCCAGCTTGAATGCTGACGGAAGAATATTTTTATCAGCAGCACCTTGTGATATATCGCATGAGGCATGGACAGGCTGTACGGACTTGGTACGAAAGCGTCGCCGTCGCTGTACCGATCGTCATCCATCATCGAATCGATCCCCAAAATCAACTGTGTCATGTTGCTGAAAACGTATTTGTCGTTTTGGTTGCCTACGCCCCAGAATTGACCCGTAGGAATTCCGTCATCGTATGAATCAATGCTGACAACAACCGATTTGCAAGAATGCTTTTCCACGTGAGCAGTCATCGTCCATCCTCCTTTGCCATTTTATGACGATATTATACCTGCCAAAAGTCACACTTGCGGTTACATTTTAAAAATTTTATTCAAAAATAAAAAACGGCGGCCGAAGGGCGGGCTTGCCGTTTTTATCTTGATTATTTATCTGCCCCAAGCACGAGCACCGAGAATTTCACGCTCACGGGGGTGTGGGGATATGCCTTTACAAAGGCGTCTATCAATCGGCGGCAGACGGTCTTGCTGTCCTCATATCCCGCCGAGCGGAGCATGATTATTATCTGCGACGCGCTGCACTGCGAGATGACGTCACCGCACCGAAGCCTCTTTTGTACCGTGTTTTTCAGATTCTCGGCGGCAACGCTGAGGCTTCTTGCCGAAAGCTCCTTGCCGTTTTTACCTGAAATCGAGAGCAGAGCCACGTGGGTGTTTTGTCCGCTTCGTATCGACGCGCGCGATTCGGAGTGACAAAGCTGGCGGAAGATAGGATATTCGCATACCATCGCGCCCGAAAGCACATCGTTTTCCCGAAGCTGAGTCAAAATGACATCGTCAGAAAGCGATTGCAGGTTGATATTGTATAAAATCTCGCGGTAAAGCGATTGGCTCGTTTCATCGGGAGTTACACCGAAATTGTCGAGAAGCGCACGGCGCATCTCTTCGTATATCGATGCGGCAAGGGCGTGCTCGCCGATCTTCAAAAGGCCGCGCATCAGATACTGATACACTCCCTCGTGATTGTGTATGTATTCGAGCGAGCGCTTTGCATGGTAGACGAGATCGGAATAATGCTCGTCCTCCCAAAGCTTTGCCAACACCTCCAAAAGGAGAGCCTGATACATGTTTTCGTAATATACGCCGAGCGGAATGACCCACATCTCGCCGGAATATTTGCCAAGAAAAGCGCCTGTGTAGCTATTCAGCCCCTCTTCGCCCCTCTCGACCCAATCGTTTGACGTTCTGTCGTATCGGCAGGCATTTTCAAAGCCTTCGCAGTCGGAGCAAACGTCAACGGCGGGATTTATTCTGTATCCCCCCGCGATGCTGATGATAAGCTCCTGCCCGATCTGCTCCTGTATCGGCAAAAGCATCTTGCGCGCGCGGTAAAGGGTGGTCTTGAGCGCGCTTGCGGGGTTATCGTTGGCATCGTTTCCCCAAAGGACTCGTATCAGCTCGTCCGAGGGAGAAATGCGGTTGCGATAAAAGAGAAGATACGCCAACAGATGCCAGATCTTTTTTGAGCGTCCGTCATCGCTTTTCAGCGTAACGTCGCCGCAGGAAAGCGAAAAATCGCCCAGCATTTTCACATACAGCACTTTATTGTTCACGGCATATCCTCCTTTACATATAATTACATTATTATGATATCAAATCCCAAATTAAATTTCAACACAAATTCGTTAACAATCGTAAAAATCAACATTTTTGTGTTGCATTTATGATATTTTTTCTTTATAATGTAATATTAGAAGCTATTCTTTTAAAAAACGACAATACGCGGAGATGAAACGGTGAACAAACGCAAGGTAATTTTAATTGTAAATACGAGCAACGATCGCAGAGAAGATCTCAAAGAGGAATTCAGCCAAAGCTTCCAGGTGCTTGAATCGCTCTTTTTATCGAATGCGGATATGCTCTTACGCGAGAGCTTTATGAGCATCGCCGCGCTTTTTATCGAAATATCGGACAACGCCGTTCTTTACGAGCCCCTGCTCGAAAAAATCACCTCTTTTGCTCAAAGCAAATATATTCCCGTCTTCTTCTATCTAAAGGAAACGACCGAAAAAGCGCTGACACGAGCCTATTCGCTGAAGGCGGACAACGTTTTCCCCTTCGAACTCGACCTTTACAGCATAAACAGATGCGTGCGCTCGACATACGAGATCTACCGTAGCAAATGGGAGATCGACCTCTTGCTTTCCGAGCAAAAGGAGCAGGCGGTCGAAACAGCCGACTCGATAATGAACGTGCTGTCAAACATCGTCGAGCTCCGCAACACCGAGACGGGATACCACACCTCCCGTATCCGCAATCTTACCTTTGTGCTTTTGAGCGAGGTGGCAGAGGAATGTCCCGAATACGAGCTCACCCCCGAAAAGATCATGCTCATCTCCCGCGCATCGATACTTCACGACATCGGAAAGATATCCATCCCCGACTCGATAATCAACAAGCCCGCCGCCCTTACCCCGTCTGAAATGCAGACGGTAAAGACTCACACCGTTATCGGCGGCTCTCTTATCAAAAAATTCAGCCACGTGCTCGACAGCAATTATCTGCACTATGCCTACAACATCGCCGTATACCACCACGAGCGATTCGACGGCAGCGGATACCCCGAGGGTCTTATCGGCGACGATATCCCGATCTGCGCGCAGGTTGTCGGTCTGGCCGATGCCTTTGATGCGCTTACCAACGTGCGCTCCTACAAGGAGGCCATTTCGGTCGACCGAGCCGCAAACATGATCCTCAACGGAGAATGCGGACTCTTTTCTCCGAAGCTTCTCACCTGCTTTAAAAACGTGCTCTCGGTCATGGCGAGTGCTTCCGAGGCAAACTACGAGCAGAAAAACGGTAAGCTGCCCGACTACATCTTCTCGCTCGAAAACCAGAAAAACAAAAACGAGCTGTCTGATGCGCAGATCATCAACAGCGTGCTCATGCATTATTCGGGCGCAACGGTCATTGAGATAATGCCCCGCGAGCAGGTATGGCATCTTATATTCAATTCCGATCCGTTTTTGGCCTTCGTGGGCGAAAGCTCCTCGTACGACGATCTGATGTACCGTCTTGAGCACAGCGTTATCGCAAAAGATGATTTCGCGCGCTTTCACTCCTTTATAAAAACAAGACTCCCCCAATTCGTCAAAGAGGGCGAGTACCGTATATCGAGCGTGTTCAATACCGTATACGACGTAAAATACGAGATCACGCTGATGGCGCTGTCCAGCAACGACCGCGAGCGTCTTTTGATGTTCTGTCGTCCCGATTTAAGAGCCGACCGTCTGATCTCATATGAAGAATCCGACTGCAATTTCTGCTCAACTCTGGCCTATTCGGTGGTTTGCAAAACGAACTTCGGCTTTGACGTCATCGAGGGCGAAGAAAAGCTGCTCTCTCTTATGGGATACACCAAAGAAGAGGGTGAAAAGCTATTCGGCCACTCTCTGCGCGAAATGATACATACCGACGATCTGTCCTCCTTCACCGACAGTCTGAACGACCAGATACGCACGTCGAACGATCTTTATTTCATTTTCCGTTTAAAGGCGAAAAGGGGCGAGCCGATATGGATCGTCCTTCATGCAAACGTCAATTACGACGGGAAAGAAAGCCTGCTTTACGGCCTTATTATGAATCTTGATACGGTTCGCCGCGACTCGGCGAAAAACGATATCCGACTTGAGCAATACAGAAACATTCTCAGCCACAACAGAATCGTTGCTTTTGAATACAATCTCTTCGAGGATCGCGTGATCTATTCAAAGGCGTACGAAGAGATCTTCGGATATGAGCCGCTGAAAAATGATATCGATGAGTCGTTCACCGAAAAATCGCACTTCCATCCCAGCGATATTCCGCAGTTTTACAATGCGCTCAACGCCCTCAAGAGAGGAGACGAGCATCAGCTCATCGATGTGCGGATAAGCAAGATTGACGGCGAATACCTCTGGTGCCGCATAAGGGGCACCGGCTATTACGACTCGATCGGACGGCTTCAGAAGGTGTTCGGTATTATCACCATCATCGAAGAGGAGAAAAAGCATCTCGAGAAATTAAAGCAGCAGACCGAGCTCGACTCGCTCACGGGCAGCCTTTTCAACGGCGGCGCCGCGAAAAAGAAGATAGGCGACTATCTTAAAACACACGATCCACACTGTGCTCTTATAATTATCGACCTTGACGATTTTAAAATTATCAACGATACCTACGGCCATCTTTTCGGCGATTCGGTGCTTATCGAGGTGGGACGCATATTAAAGTCCCAGCTTCGCTCGCACGATATAATCTCGCGCGTTGGCGGCGATGAATTTATGGTCATGATGAAAAACGTTTCGGACAACGATTTTCTCATCAAACGCTGCAACAGCATAATCGAGCGTATATCGAATATGTACGCCGAGCAGTTCCCCGATCTCAAGATAGGCTGCTCGATCGGTATAGCAACCGCGCCCGAGCACGGCACCACCTACGAAAACATCTTCCGTGCGGCAGACACCGCGCTCTACAAGGCCAAAAAGACGGGCAAAAACAACTGCGTAATGTACAGCCACTCGCTCGATGCCCTCTTTACCCCCAACGACATCACCATAATCGATTCGGAAACATCCCCCAAACACAATCTCGGCGGAACCGAGGGTATTCTTCCCAATCTTTTCGACCTTTTCTACACAAGCGAGAATATCGAAAACACGATCAATACCACAATGAGCATCATCGGCAAAGAGATGAACGTCAGCCGTGTATACATCTTCGAAAACAGCCCCGACGGCAAATACTGCTCCAACACCTTTGAATGGTGCAACGAGGACATTGAGCCTCAGATAGACGTTTTGCAAAGCGTCAGCTATGAAGATGACATACCCGGCTATCTCGACAACTTCAACGAGGACGGCGTATTTTTCTGCGGCGATATTTACGAGCTTGAGCAAGGGGCTAAGGATATCCTCGAGCCTCAGGGCATCAAATCGATGCTCCAGTGCACCCTTGTTGACAAGGGACGCTTCTGGGGATACGTCGGATTTGACGAATGCAAAACAAACCGACTCTGGCCCAAGGAGCAGATCGAGCTGCTTGCTTATTTTTCAAAGATCGTCAGCGTGTTTTTGCGAAAGCACCGTACGGAACAAAAAGAAGAAATATAAAAAAGAAGGCATATTGCCTTCTTTTTTATATCATTCTTTCGAGATGTTCGGGATCTGCCGCGTATTCGAGCGCAATTTCGCGAGTGATCTTTCCCTCGCTCACCATCTGTCTCAGGTACTGATCCATCGAGATCATGCCCTCGCTCGACGACGATGAAATTACGTTGTCGATCTGGTGGTTTTTGTTGTCACGGATCAAGGTCTTTATCGCGCTGTTCATGTACATCAGCTCAAAAGCGGGCAAAAGCTCGCCGTTTTTGTCGGGAACAAGCTGTTGGGAAACGACGGTATTTAGCACCGAGCTTAACTGAACTCTTATCTGACCCTGCTGGGAGGAGGGGAAGAAATCGATAATGCGGTCGATGGCATTGACCACCCCTTTTGTGTGCAGAGTGGCGATAACGAGATGTCCCGTTTCGGCCGCCGTCATGGCGGTGTACATCGTTTGCGCATCGCGCAGCTCGCCGAGCAAGATAACGTCGGGCGACTGGCGCAAGCTGCTTCGAAGTGCGCTCGAATAGTCCTCTACGTCAACCGAAATTTCGCGCTGGCTGACGATGCTCTTCTTGTGGCGGTGCAGATACTCGATCGGATCCTCAAGGGTGATAATATGACAGCTTCGATTGCTGTTTATCCTGTCGATAATGCAGGCCTGAGTGGTCGATTTACCGCTTCCTGCGGTACCTGTAAAGAGCACCATGCCGCTTGTGAGAGCAGATATACCCATCACGCTTTCGGGTACTCCGATCTTTTTGTAATCGGGTATATCAAAGGAAACGATGCGTATTACCGCCGCCATAGATCCTCTTTGACGGTATATGCTGACGCGGAAGCGCGCAAGCGCGGGAACGGAGAAGGAAAAATCGTCGTCCACGAAATTTCCCGTCGGACGGGCGCGTCCGCTGTAATCGAATATCTCGGCAATTATTCTGTCGGTATCGTCCGCCGACAGGCTTGACGCGCCCTCGTCAAGCGGAGCAATAGCGCCGTCGATCTTTACCGACACCGCTTTTCCTGCGAGGAAAAAGAGATCGCTCGCTCCTCTCTCAATCGCCTTTTTAAGATAGTCCATCATTGTCATATCGTTATTTTCGGCACTCGCTGTGCCGCCTTTCAAAAAAATCAGTTTGTGATCTGTCCGTCCCAAAGGTCAATTTTTTCGTCATATCCTACCTCGCTTACCGTCTGCCAGCGCAGAACGGTCCAGCCGCCCTCGCTTGATCTGACGGTAACGTACAGCTTTTGGATATCCGAAACGGTCAAAACGTAGCTGTATTCGCCATTTTCGACCTTTACCCCTTCGGGGATTTTTCCGCTTCTTATTTCGGCAAATATGATCTCGGCCTCTTTGTCGGCCGCATAATATTTTTCGGCCGCCTCTGCCGCTTCGCGCGCCATTCTGTCGCTCGCGTTTGCGCCCGATATGCCAAGCAAGGCAAGAATAGTCATGCAGAGCACCGTTCCGATGACAATAAGCGAGATCAGTCCCACGATCGGTCTTATTTCTCTGTTCATTCGCTCGCCTCCCCGCCTATTCGTCCTGCCGCCGAGAGTGTGGACAAGGGTGAATCGAAGGAATCAAAGGCTGTGATCTCGGCCGACCAGAGATCGCTGTATCCGCTTTCTTCAAAGGTGATCTTTATATAAAAATCGCCGCCGTCGAAATTCATGATCACGGCGCTGTCGGGCGACGTGTCCACTCCGTCGGTGCTGTTTTTCAGCGTTTCGATGACGTTCTGCATCTCAAAAAGGGCGCGGTCGCGTATCTCGCTCTTCTTTTCGAGCGCGTCTGCTTTGACAAAAGCATTTACGCAAAGTGCCGCCGAGACAAAAAAGACCAACACCATTAAAATTATTTCGGTTAAAACGAGGGTCGATCTGCTTTTCATGCCGTCACCCCTCCCTATCCGAACGGACGATCAAAAGTATCTCGCCGTTATCGCCGTTTGATGTGTATATCACTTTAAGCTTTCGGCCGTCAAGCGAAAAGGACAGTCCGTCCATTTTGAAAAGATTTTCTCCGTCCTCGGGCAAGTGATCGATGCCGCCAAGCGAAAAAAGCTCCTTTAAATAGCCGTCGTGGCAGTATATGTAGCTGACGTAGCTTTCCCCGTCGAGCTCTTCGGTAAAGGCAAGCGCATCGCATTGGCCTATCTTTTCAAGCGAAAGGCTGCCTTTTACGTCATATTGGCGTACCTTCGTCGAAAAAAACATGGCGGCGGTGCGGCTGTCAAAGGCATCGCTTCCGCTGTTTGTCAGCTTTGCATAGCGATCGGCGCAAAAGAGCACGCAAAGAAGCATGGAAAGCGCAAAAAGAGCAAAGAGGGCAAGACTTATAAGGCTATGTACATTAAACTTTTGCTTCATGTCTTCCTCCCTCTTTGGCATACTTATTTTTCGATAATTGTTATTTCGGGCATCAGATTCGATGCCTCGACGCGGTATATAACGTCATACAGCTCCTCGTCGATGCGCACACCGTATTTTTCGACGATGTAGTCAAGCGACGGAGGATACGCCCCCTCCGATGCGTAGCAGGCCGCGACGGCGCGGTGCAGAGCATCGTCAAGCTGCTTTACCCTTTCTCTATCGCTTCTCTTTTCGATGTACGAAAAGGCGGTGAGCGCCAAAAAGACAGCGAAGAAAACCGCGGCAATTTTTATCAGCGTTTTCATTGCACTGCCCTCGTTATCCCATCATCGACATAATGTCGGCCAAGGGGAGCATCACCGAAAGCAAAACAAATCCGATGATCAGCGACATCGTCAAAACGATGGCAGGCTCGATGAGCGATATCCGCTTTTTAAGGTTATATTCAGCCTTTTCCATAAGGGAAAGGGCGATTGTTTTCATAACGGCATCGCCGTTTCCGTTTTTCATTCCGACCGACAAAAGTCGGCTGTCAAGCGGTGAAAGTATGCCGCTTTCTTCGAGCGCCTTTGAAAGATCTGCTCCGTTTTCTGCTTTTTCGCGGCATTTTTCGCATCTTTTCTGAGCCGCCGAACCTTTTTCAAAGAGCTCCTCGCCCATTTTCAGCGTTCTGTCGGCAGTCATACCGCTTGAAAGTCCAAGCTCGAGCACGCGCACAAAATGCGCATCGGCAAACTGCTTTACCGCTCCTCGATCGCCCCGCACCTTCGCATAGAATGCGATAAAGGCCGCGCTGAGCGGGGGGAAGGTCAAAACGAGCAGAGCGAGTATGAATATCAGCGCGATGACAGCGCCGATCGCGATCATTGCGACGGGATAGTCTTCGGCCAGATGCAAAAGCGCGCCCGCCGCTCCGTCAAGCGAGCTGCCCAGCGAGCGGTAGACCTCGTCGAATATGGGAAGGACCCTTACAACAAGCAAAGCCACGACGAGGAGCATGACTATGCAAAGAATGACGGGATAGGTCAAAGTGTCGCGCACCTGACGGGTGATAAGCCGGCGCTCGCGGTAGTATTGTGCCATGCTGTGAAGAACGTCCTCAAGATGTCCGCTTTCCTCGCCCACCTCCGTCATACGGCAGACGTAAACGGGAAAAACGCCCGAGCTTTCCATTGCATCCGAAAGGGATTTTCCGCCGTCAAGCATATACTTCATCGACAAAAGCAGTTCTTTTTTGTCGGCTTCTTCGGATATGATAAAAAGTCCGTCGCTTGCCGAAATGCCCGAGTGCAGCAGCATCGAAAGCGATTCGCATACATTTTCGATTTCAGAATAAGTAAGTTTTTTCATCTTCTTTTATCTTTCAGTAAAGATATTTTTCGGAATAATTTTTTCCGTTTCCGATGTATTCCATAATAGATTCACTCTTGTTTGCCGACGAAGCAAAGGTGGGATCCATTCTCTGCCAACTGCTTCCGTCAAAGAAGATAGCGCCGTCGATCCAGCCGTCGTGCTCGCTCCAAACGCTTATCCATGCGTGATATGCACTTCCTGCGTAGCCGACCACAAGCTTCGCAGGCACGTTCTGCGATCGGAGCATTGCCGTCATCATGGCGGCATAGTCAAAGCAGATGCCCTTTTTGCTCATGAATATCTCGTCGAGATCGGGCAGATATCCGCTTTTCACGTTCGTCGCCTTTTCTTTGTCGTATTTGAGGTAGTCAACGACGAAATCGTAGATTATCTCGACCTTTTTGAGGTTGTCTTTGACTCCTGCCGTGATCTCTGCGGCCTTTTTGACGGCCTTGCTTTCGGCGGAGTAGCTGACGTACTGATTAGGGCGGATAAATGGAGCGAATTCATCTTTTAAGGTTACGTCAAACGATGCCGACAGCACGTTTGCGTATTTTGTGCCGCTCGCGTTTTGATAAACGGTCACCTTATAGCTTCCGTTTCCGTCGGACAGCGGAAATATCTCCCATTCGCCCGGGGACACGTTGTAGGTGTAGGTGGTCGTCGGACCCTTAACCTGAACCTTTAACTTTTTGTCGGTGTCGGCAAGGTATTCAGCCATGACGTACCCGTCGCCGACGTTTGAATAATCGATTACCGCCATGCTGTTGCGCTTTTCCTTAATTCCCGACGCCTCGGCGGTGGGAATATCGAAAATGGCGATCTGAGGCGTATTGACGATTGCCGATACTTCCGATTCGA
>JAZSMZ010000112.1:0-8111 GCA_045536155.1 Eubacteriales bacterium | reverse complement strand
TGGAAAGGAGCTTAATAAGGATATTAACAGAAGGTCCTGCGGTATCCTTGAAGGGGTCACCTACGGTGTCGCCGACGACGGCCGCTTTATGATTTTCGGAGCCCTTGCCGTTATGGTTGCCTGCCTCGATGTACTTCTTGGCATTATCCCATGCGCCGCCCGAGTTGGACATCATGATTGCGAGAACAAATCCCGAAACGAGTGCGCCCGAAAGCATACCGACAACTCCGTTACAGCCGAGAACAAGATCGACAACAATGGGAGCGAGAACGCCGAGCGATGCGGGTGCGATCATCTCTTTAAGAGAGGACTTGGTGCAAATATCGATGCAGCTTTCGTAGTCTGCCTCGGCGGTGCCGTCGAGAAGACCTGTGATCTCTCTGAACTGACGTCTTACCTCCAAAACGACCTTCTGTGCTGCGCGTCCTACCGCCTGCATGGTCATTGCAGAGAAGAGGAAAGGAAGCATTGCGCCGATAAAGAGACCGATGAGCACAGGGGGATTTGTTATGCTGAGATTGAGAAGTCCGGGATCTATCGCGGTAATCTCATCTGTATAGGAAACGATAAGTGCGAGAGCTGTCAGCGCAGCAGAGCCTATTGCAAAGCCCTTACCGGTTGCGGCGGTGGTGTTTCCGAGGGAATCGAGCGCGTCAGTTCTTTCGCGTACCTCTTCGTCAAGGCCTGACATCTGCGCAATACCGCCGGCGTTATCGGCAACAGGCCCGTAAGCATCGGTTGCGAGAGTGATACCGAGAGTGGAAAGCATACCTACTGCAGAAAGAGCTACGCCGTAAAGTCCATTTTCAAAGGAGGACGAGCCGCCTGCGAAGAAATAGGAGCAGATGATGGATACGCCGACGACAACAACGGGGATAGCGGTCGATTTCATACCGAGCGCAACGCCGTCAATGATGATGGTTGCACTGCCCGTTTCGGAAGAAGCGGAAAGCTGCTGTGTGGGCTTATACGTATCGGAAGTATAGTATTCGGTAAAGTAACCGATGAGCACGCCTGCGGCAAGTCCTGCAACAACCGCGCCGAAAAGTCCGAAATTACCGGGGAACAAAACGAGGATAACTGCAAGGCAAGCGAGAGCGGAAATTACCGATGCGGAATATGTTCCCTTACGAAGCGCACCGAGAAGCGTTTTTTGATCGGCACCTTCCTTGGTGGATACAAAGAAGGTAGAGATGATAGAAGCGAGTATACCGACAGCAGCGATGATCATGGGAAGAATAACACCCTTGAATCCCATCTGAGCCGCGATAGCGAGTGCACCGCAGGAAACGATGGATCCGACGTACGATTCGTAAAGATCGGCGCCCATACCTGCAACGTCGCCGACGTTGTCGCCGACGTTATCGGCGATACAAGCGGGATTTCTGTGGTCATCTTCGGGAATACCTGCTTCAACCTTACCTACAAGGTCGGCGCCAACGTCAGCGGCCTTGGTAAAGATACCGCCGCCTACTCTGGCGAAAAGTGCCATCGAGCTTGCGCCCATACCGAAGGTGAGCATCGCTGAGGTCGTCTGGTCAACGGGGAGTTTGAAAACATAGTTCAGAAGAATGAACCAGAAGCTGATATCGAAAAGTCCGAGACCGACAACGGTCATACCCATAACGGTACCCGATGAAAATGCGATCTTAAGTCCTTTGTTAAGTCCGCCAACAGCGCCGTTAGCGGTACGGGAGTTTGCGTATGTAGCAATGTTCATACCTACAAATCCGGACAGCGCCGAGAAAAGTCCGCCGGTAAGGAATGCAAAAGGAACAAAGGGGGTGAGATATCCGAGAGCGGCAAGAACACCCAAAATGACTACCATAACCGCAAAGAATATAGATACGGTCTTGTACTGACGCTTGAGATATGCCATAGCTCCTCTGCGGATCTTAGAAGATATTTCGGCCATCATTTCACTGCCCTGAGGCAATTTCTTGACCTGATAGAACTTGACAGCAGCAAAAACCAAAGCCAAAACCGCTGTCGCTATTACGAAAAACGGAGCAAAATTTTCCATAAATTCCTCTCTCTTTATCTAAAAGTTAATTTAAACATGTTGTGTTTTTGCGAAATTCACATAAAATGTGAAAATATTGACATTTTATCGTGAATAATCACATAGAGTCGTAAAGGAATTATACCATTCAATCGCGCTTTTGTCAATAGTATTTATTATACCTTGAGATAAAATTTAACTGTTCGAAACACTTTTTTATGCAATATTTTTGTTTATTGACTATAGTAATATTTTTTGGTATAATGTATGTATAGAACAAAACATAAGGAGGATAACGATGAAAAAATGCAATAATTGCGGAGCTGTACAAGGCGACGACAGAACAACCTGCATCGACTGCGACAGTGCGCTCGGACGTCCCTTATCAAAGGCTGAGCAGAAGCGCATAAATGCATCCATTGACTTAAAGCTCGACGATATGGCAGAGCGTGCGCAGGATTTTTATGTTCCGATTCATGAAAAGATCATGGGCATTCTCAGCATCATCGGTGGTATTGCGGCTATAGTTCTTCTTATACTTTGCGGTTTCTTCAGTGAACATGTAAAAGACAGTGTTAACATTCCCCTTTCGGCCTTTTATTTAATTGTAATTTTTTCCTTTGCCGGTGCACTGCTGTTATTCCCAAAGCTCATGTGGAATCTTTCTACAATGAGATACCGTATATTTTATAATTGGGATACCACTCCGTCGTCTTTTGCAATTACAATGCAAAAAGTTTTAGCGTACATTTCGTTTATCGGCGGTATAATTTGCGTTATTTACGTTTATACAGTATTTTTTAATCTGATGTCGGCTTGATGCATTTATGAAAAAGATTCTGATATCGGCTTTTACGCCCTTCAACAATAAAGAAAACAACTACTCGCAAGAGGTGGTCGGGTATATTGAATCGCAAAAATATCACATAGACAAAGTTATTGTTGATGTCATATACGATAAATGCTTTGAATCACTTTTAAAAAACAATCTTGACAACTATGATTTTATTATTGCACTTGGTGAAGCACGTATGAGAAACGTGTTGACCGTTGAGCGCCGAGCCAAAAATATATCGAGCTGTTCTCTGCCCGACAACAGCGGTGAATTAAAAAAAGACTCAATTATTGATTCAACACAGCCTGATGTTTTATTCAATGGCCTTGATCTGTCCCGGCTCACAGAATATGCCGATATATCGGACGATGCAGGCAAATTTGTGTGCAACAATATGTATTTTCATCTTTTGAAATACAATCCCCGAAAAACGCTTTTCATACATATCCCAGAGTGTGAAAACAGCGAAGATAAATACAGATCCTATGCAAACAAGATCGTATCGATTATAGACAGTCTGCTTGAGTGAAAAAATCCCCCTTTACGTTGGTAAGGGGGATTTTTTATACTGCCAGATAAAAATACTCGGTTATAGTTTCGGGCGACTGTTCAACACCGTTGTCAACCCACCAGCGTACCGTTTCAACAAATGTTGAAATGATATGATCGATCCAAAAGCTGTCGGGAAGCTTTTCACTTCTTCTGCCATCGAATATGTGTTGTTCTTTGATTATCATCTCTTTGAGACTTGCCCTGAAATATTTCAAAAATATCTCGTTGCTTTCGCCGGAAAGCAGACGCAGAATATTATTGTCATTGTTTTTTAAATGTCTGAACAGATGCAAATATACGGAATCTGAAGCATCGCAGCAGAAAATATGATGGTGCGACGGCCGTGTGCTGTCTATTGAATCAAATAGATGGCAAAACAGTTCTTCGCACAGCTCTTTTAAAAGATAGTCCTTTGTTTCAAAATGCGAATAGAATGTTGCTCTGCCGACGTCGGCTTTTTCAATTATCTCCCCGACTGTTATCTGCATATAATTCTTTTTAGACAAAAGCTCCGTAAATGCCAAAAAAATTGCCTCGCGTGTTTTTCTCTGCCTTCTGTCCATCTTTATCTCCGTACACTTTTAATGATTTGTTCGGTAACATACAATTGTTCAAAAATGAATATTGTATTTATTGCATGTAATCAGTACAATACCGAACAGGATGTTCGATACATATAATTATATATCAAATTTTCGGTTTAGTCAACGGGAGAAAATATGAAATCGGAAAAAAACATTTTAATTGCTTTGATACTTAATCTTGCATTTTCAATTTTTGAGTTTGTCGGCGGCATTTATACGGGCAGTGTTGCAATCGCATCGGATGCTATCCACGATATGGGCGATGCCGCGAGCATTGCGGCAGCATATCTGCTCGAAAAGAAAAGCAAAAAGCAGCCCGACAATACTCACACATACGGGTATGCACGTTATTCCCTTCTCGGCAGCTCTATAACATCACTTGTTCTGCTGTCCGGCTCGGTTATGGTAATTTTTAATGCAGTGGATAAAATCATCAATCCTGGTAAAATCAACTACAATGGAATGCTGATTTTTGCGCTTGTGGGTTTATGTGTGAACATTACTGCGGCTATCTGTACCCGCGACGGTCATTCACCGAATCAAAAAGCTGTAAGCCTTCATATGCTTGAAGATGTTTTGGGATGGGTTGTTGTTCTTATAGGCTCTATCATTATGCGTCTCACCGACATCACGGTTATTGATCCTATAATGTCGATCGGAACAGCGATTTTTATTATTGTCAATGTTTTAAAAAATCTGAAAGTTGTTGCCGATATATTCCTTCTAAAAACGCCCGACGGGATTGATACATCAGAGATAGTTGAACATCTGTCAGACATTGTCGGAATCATTGATGTACACCATCTTCACATCTGGAGCATTGACGGGCAAAACAACTACGCTACGATGCACGTTGTAAGCGACATCGAGCCCGAAAGAATCAAAAAGGCGATCCGCGAGGAATTATCGGAGCACGGAATAGTTCACTCGACCATCGAACTTGAGCTCAGTGGCGAAGAGTGCGACGCAAAGCAATGCCGCGTTGAGCAGAGTCACGAGTGCGGACACCACCATCATCACCATCATTAAAATAAAAAAGAGGCTGAAAATCAGCCTCTTTTATTTTTCAATTAATCGCAGCAGGGATCACTTTTAGCAGGCATTGCGGCCTTCTCTGCGGGATTTGTTACATCGCCAAGACCTGAGGTTTCGGAGAATATGACGTTTGCCTTTGTCATTTCGACAGCATCGGTAGGAATGATGATCTTGGATGCTGTGCCGTTGGACATTGCAACGAGTGCTTCATACTTTTTAAGTTCAAGCACTGCCTGATCGGCGCCGGCATCACGAAGAGCCGCAAGACCGTCTGCCTCTGCCTTCTTCGCAAGATAGATCGCCTTAGCTTCACCTTCAGCTCTTGCAATTCGCGCATCGCGCTCACCCTCTGCGGCGAGGATCATGGCCTGCTTATCACCTTCAGCGCGTGTGATAACAGCTGCTCTGTGTCCTTCTGCTTCGAGAAGTGTTTCACGGCGGTCACGCTCTGCCTTCATCTGCTTTTCCATCGCATTCTCGATCTCTGCGGGAGGAATGATGTTCTTAAGCTCAACTCGATTTACCTTGATGCCCCACTGGTCGGTTGCGTTATCAAGGATATCGGTCATCTTTCCGTTTATGGTATCGCGAGAGGTAAGAGTATCGTCGAGCTCGAGCTCACCAACGATGTTACGGAGTGTGGTTGCGGCGAGGTTTTCGAGTGCACTGATAGGATTAACTGCACCGTATGTGAAAAGCTTTGCGTCGAATACTTTGAAGTAAACAACGGTATCAATACGCATGGTTACGTTATCTTTTGTGATAACCGGCTGAGGAGGAGAATCAAGTACCTGCTCCTTAAGGGTTACCTTCTTTGCAACTCTGTCGATAATGGGAATCAGAAAATGAAGACCCGCGCTCCAGGTTTTCTGATACTTTCCGAGACGTTCGATTACGTGCTCTGTTGCCTGCGGCACGATTTTCAAACAAGCCACAATCATAACAGCTAATATGACAATAATGAAGGGTGTTAAATACGGCATTTAAAGTACCGCCTTTCTGTAAAATTGACATGGATTATGTCTGATTATATTATATAATTTCCCGAATTCAAAGTCAATAAACAAACAGTAAATAATGGATATGCAGACAAATAATTATTTATTATCGGCAATCTTTTTTTCTACAAGGTCGATGCGCTGGCTGAGGGTTGGATGGCTGTATTCGGTGGTGACGATAAAGGGATGGGGATTTAAGTCGGAGAGGTTATCCTTCGACAGCTTTTTAAGTGCTGTGATCATAGCCGCGCCATAACCCTTCTTAACCGCAAAGGAGTCTGCGCGGCGCTCAAAAGAGCGGCTGATCGCATTTACGAAAAGTCCGATAACTCTCATAATAGGTGTCATTACAGCCGTCATGATGGCGATAAGTGCGAAGGCCATATTTGCGCTTTCAAAGCCGAAATCGGCAGAGATTTTGGGTATGATGGCGAATGCGGAAATCATTGAAATCATAACTGTGACGTTGAACATCGACATGAGCGTGAGCGCCGCCGTATCGCGGTGCTTGAAGTGAGCAAGCTCGTGTGCAAATACAGCCGCGATCTCGCCGGGAGTATAGTTATTGACGAGGTTATCGTACAAAACGATGCGCTTCATCTTGCCGATACCCGAGCAATAGGCGTTGACCTTGGTAGTACGGCGGGATGCATCCATAACATAGATATTTTCAAGCTTGTACCCCTCGGATGCAAACATTTCAGTAAGCTTATCGCGAAGCTCACCCTCTTCGAGGAGAGTGAATTTATTGAATATTCTCTGCACCAGCGGAACAATGAGGTTGATAAGAATGACAAATGCGCAACCGATGGCAACGAATATCGCGTAGTCGACCCAATCCATGTTGCGGCAGACAAAATATGCGACAACGAGCAAAAGGCAATTTACAATATTCTCGATTATAACATTTTTTATTATATCGCCGATAAACGTTTTTATTGTTGATTTATTGAATCCGTATTTTTCTTCAATTTTGAACACTCTGTAATAGTCAAACGGAATTGACAGAACGGTCATTACCAAGCTGAACAGGATCATAAGCAACAGCGATTTTACAAGCTCGCTTCCGGGCATTACGTAATATACGAGCGAGAACACGTTAGTTGCAAAAAGCACAAAGAGAAGTACAAAGTTGAAAATGCCTTCGAACATACCGATTCTCGATACATCCGCAGAATAGGCTCTCCACTTTTTATACTGCTCTTCATCGTAAACGTCGCGAACGTTTTCGGGCAATGGCTTATCCTTACGGGAGCGCGAGAGCAGAGATGTGACGACATCATAGATGAAATTAAACGCCAAAATAGCAAGAATTATGTATTTGAACATAGCGTCCTCCGTAGAAATTATGTTGTTGGGTATATTATAGCACAAAGTTAGTAAAAAGTGAAGAGTAAAGAGATAAAAAGTAAAAAAAATCCGCACACTTATCCCCTCGTGTTCTATCGCGTAACCACCGTAAGTGGTGAGACGGTGTTGTTCTTATATCAGTTTTTCTGTTTGTCTAACATTCTGTAAATTCATCGGTAATATAAAATTATTTGTTATTGATAGAGTATTTCAAATAATTTTTCTTTCTTGTGATGGCAAAAACGGATGATTTGCTATAATTCAAAGCCGTCAAGAAATGCAAACGCTGCCTCCGCGTTCTCACCATTCTCTGCTTTCACTTCTTTACTTGCATAGACAGTGTGTGAAGCATACTGCCCCGTATCCGACAACGTAGAGTTCCATAGTTTGCAGTTCGAATGGCGCCGGAAAAGCACACAGGCAAAAGAACTTGCCTAAAGATTAAATCTTCGCTTGTAGAGATAGGTATTCAACTCGCCCGACATCAGCAACTCATTGTATCGTGGATTGAAAAGCGTTTAAGATAACATAAGTGTAGCAATCCCCATATTCGATTTCCTTTTGCTCTTGAAATTCAATAGGTGGATAATATTGCTCGCCCAGAGTTCGTAGGTGATTCCGTTTTTCTCAATATACTTTTCCATTAGTTGCACCCTACTTTCTTTCGGGCCTTTAGTTTACTATATAGCGCAAGAATCTGCAAATGTACAAAAAAGAAAGATACGAGAAACACCTAAATGTTCTCGTATCTTTCT
>JAZSMZ010000111.1:0-12678 GCA_045536155.1 Eubacteriales bacterium | reverse complement strand
TTCCTTGTTTGGATGTACGGGATTTCCGTGTACGGCAAGAGCTGCGATCTCAATGCCGTATTTTTCAAACGTACGCTTGAATTCGTAGAATTTGTTTTCGTCGTTGAGCAGATCAACGGGCTTGCAGTGCGAATCTCCGGGATATCCGCCAACACCTACTTCGAGTGCCTCTACGCCGAGCGCTTTGAATTTTTCAAGAGCCTCTTCCAAGGGAAGGGAGGCATATAAATTGTCAATACCGCAAATTTTCATAACTGTCACATACCTTTCTCGGCAAAAAGTGAGCCGTTATCAGAAATAGTAAGCTTCGCCCGTCTGAGCGGATTTGTAGATGCCCTCAAGGATCTTGGTTACAACGATAGCCTGTTCGGGGAGAACGATGGGATCGGTGTCGTTTATAACTGCATCGATCCAGGATTTTGCTTCATTCAAAGAGGGATTCTTTTCCTCAACTCCGTCGAAGAAAGCAACTCCGCCGGTCTCCAGATTAACCTTATTGACATACTGTCTGCCGTTTTTGACGCCGTTAATGCGTATTCCGTCGATTTCTATCATATCTGCGCCGGCTTTTGTGCCGCAGACGGTTGTAATTGCTTCACGGGTATCGAGCATATTGAGTGCCCAGGACGATTCAAGCATAATTGTTGCACCGTTTTCCATAACGATCATACCGAAAGCACTGTCTTCAACATCGAATTTATCGACATCCCAAGGGCCGAACGCGTTGCCCTGTTCATCAATGTCGAGCTTGTTGAGCTTGTTGAAGGTGGAGCCGATGCAGTACTTGGGCTTGTAATTGTTCATTACCCAAAGAGTAAGGTCAAGCGCATGGGTTCCGATATCGATAAGGGGACCGCCGCCCTGTTTGTCTTTTTCAAGGAAAACGCCCCATGTGGGAACTGCACGGCGGCGCAGAGCGCTTGCCTTTGCATAGTAAATCTCACCGAATGTGCCGTTTTCGGCTTCCTGTTTAAGATAACGGGAGGCAATAGTAAAACGGTTCTGATAACCGATAGACAGCTTGCGATTGTTGCGCTTTGCGGCATCGATCATCTTTTGAGCCTCGGCTGTGTTGATCGCCATAGGCTTTTCGCACATTACGTGCTTACCTGCATCGAGTGCATCGCAGGTAATGGGGCTGTGAGAAACGTTGGGGGTGAGAACGTGGACAACAGTGATCTCGGAGTCTTTGAGAAGCTCGTGGTAATCGGTATAAACTTTGGAATTTTCATTTCCGAACTTAGCCTTTGCATCTTCTGCGCGCTCGGGGATAATGTCGCAGAATGCAACGAGTTCAACCTCGGGAAGCTTTTTAAGGGAGGGGAGATGCTTGCCTACAGCGATGCCGCCGCAGCCGATTATACCTACTTTTACCTTTTCCATAACGGGTCTCCTTTTGTGTATGTATAAAAAATATTTTCAGCATTTTTGTGCTTGAGTTCATTGTATCAGTTAATTTTTTGTTTGTCAATAAAAAGAGCGAAAATAAAAAGTCCGATGATAAAACATCGGACTTTGCTGCGATATATCAGAAATAATAAGCTTCACCGGTCTCGGCGGATTTGTAGATGCCTTCGAGGATCTTTGTTACGCAGAGCGCCTGCTCGGGAAGAACGAAGGGATCGGTATCGTTAATGATGCAGTCGATCCAGAGCTTTGCTTCGCGGAATTCGTTGTCGGAAACGTCGATTCCATTGTAAAGATTAAGCCCGCTGTTCTCTACGCTAACTGTTTCAACGTACTGCTCGCCGTCGCGAACGCCGTTGATGCGGAGACCGTCGGCAAAGTCTGCGCCTGCCAAGGTACCGCACAAGGTGGTTGTGGCTTCGCGTGTGTCGAGCATGTTAAGCGCCCATGATGCTTCGAGCATGATGGTCGCACCGTTTTCCATAACGATCATACCGAATGCGCTGTCCTCTACGTCAAATTTGTTGACATCCCAGGGGCCGCAGGCATTACCGTGATATTTCTCTTCAAGCTTGTTGAGCTTATGGAAGGTAGAGCCTATGCAGTATTTGGGCTTATAGTTGTCCATCAACCAAAGGGTAAGGTCGAGCGCGTGAGTGCCGATATCGATAAGAGGACCGCCGCCCTGTTTGTCCTTTTCAAGGAAAACGCCCCATGTGGGAACGCATCTGCGGCGAAGCGCTGTAGCCTTTGCATAGTAAATATCGCCGAGAACACCCTCTTCCACCTTCTTTTTAAGACAGAGATAGGGAAGACGGTGACGGCACTGATAGCCAATTGACAGCTTACGGTTGTTGCGCTTTGCGGCATCGATCATCTTCTGACCCTCGGCGGCCGAGATTGCCATCGGCTTTTCGCACATAACGTGCTTGCCTGCATCAAGCGCATCGCAGGTAATGGAGCAGTGCACGGAATTGTGGGTAAGGACATGGACAACGGTAATAGAGGGATCGGCGAGAAGCTCGTGATAGTCGGTGTATACTTTGGAGTTTTCGTTGCCGTATTTGTTTTTTGCATCCTCGGCGCGCTCGGGGATAATGTCGCAAAATGCGGCAAGCTCAACCTCTTCTACCTTGGAAAGGGCGGGCAGATGCTTGCAGTTGGCAATACCGCCGCAACCGATTATACCTAATTTGATCTTTTCCATAACAGATCTCCTTTATTGTATATACAATAAAATATTTTTCGCAATTTTATGCTTGTGCTCATTGTATCAGTTACATTTTTATTTGTCAATGATATAACAAAAATATACGATAAAAAAAGACCGATGAAATTTCATCGGTCTAAAAAATTATTTATTCCAGCAATCCATAACGATCGCATTCATCTCGTCAAGCTTGCTCATCATGTCGCGGCAGAGAGCCATCTGGCATCTTGCGCGCACAAGGTTGTGATCGTCGTAGAGAATACGGAAATACTTGTCGCCGTCGAGATAGTCATAAAGGAAACGGGAGGCAAGCTCAAATGCAATGGTGGGAGCACCGAATGCAAGGTACTTCAGCTCGCTTTCGGTGAGAAATTCCTTTGCGGCACCGACAAAGCCCTCGGTGAATGCTTTGAAATATTCCATGTTCAAGCTGACCTTTGACAGATCCTTTTCGTCCTCGGACGAGGTGTTGGCGGCACAGCGCACGGCATCACCGAAATCGTAGGCGCAAAGGCCGGGCATTACCGTGTCGAGATCTATTACAGTAAGAGGAGCGCCGGTATCCCGGTCAAAGAGAATGTTGTTGCACTTGGTATCGTTGTGAGTTACGCGGGAGGGCAGCTCTCCGCTGTCGCGCAGCGTCTGAAGGGTAGCAAACATTTCTCTGTACTCAGCAAAGAAGGCGATCTCATCAGCAACCTCGGCAACACGCCCGCAGGGATCTTCTTTGACCTTTTCAAAAAAGTTGTCAAGACGTTTTTTCGTATTGTGAAAATCGGGAATGGTTTCATTCAGTCTGTCGAGGGGCATACCCGAAAGCTGCTTTTGGAAGGTTCCGAAAGCGCTTCCCATGCGTCTCATCATTTCGGCATCCTCGATCTCATCGTAGGTTACGCTGTTTTCAATATAGGGGGCAACTCTCCAGAATCCGCCGTCGTCGGTGATGAAGTAGTTTTCACCGTTTTTGTTGAAAAGAAAACGCAAAACGTCGCATTCCTCTGCCTCTTGCCCGTCAAGCCATTTGGAGAGCTCGCGGATGTTTTCCATTATGATCTTGGGCTGGGAAAAGGCGGTGGTGTTGATTCTTTGTATAATGAATCTGCGTTTTTCTTTTTTGTTTGTAATTGTAAGATTGTATGTGCGGTTAATATGACCGTTAAGCACCTCTTCGATGGTCTTTCTGCCATCGCCGAGGCCGTAAAGCTCGCATATTTCAAAGATATTTCTTTCGAATCTGTTTGTCATAGCACTTTCCTTTTTGTGTTATAAACATAATCGCATGCCTTAATATTATATCCCCTTTTGGGCATTGTGTCAAGCAAAAAGTCAATTGTTAATATTTGCCGCCCCGATTATTAACATACACCTTGATGTGATAATGTGTTAAAGCGCAATGAAGAATCAGCATGGCATCACTCTTTATTATATGCAAAACGGCAAAAAAAATCACCCTTTTTCAAGGGTGATTTTTAAATATCAGTTCTTAGCCCATGAATCAACTATCTCTCCGTTGAGCATCTTAACGGTGTCGGATATAGCCTTTTCAACGCTGTCGCGAAGGACGTAGAATTCGCCCTCTCCGTTGATGGTAAAGTAACAGCGGCGGGTGGAATAGGGGTAGAATTTGTATTCGAAAACGAGCCCGTCATCTGTTTCAAACCGCAATGTGCAGAGCAGATCCGAGGTGTCGGTAGATTCTGCATAGTCTATCAGTTTAATATCAAGATATGCTCTGTAAACCTGACGGAAGTTTTTAAGATCGGTCTCGTCGAGCACGTTCTGGGTGCTCTTGGGAGTGACCTTCAAATCGTTGTCCTGACCGACAAGAGTAAAGGTTTCGGTACACTTTTCGCTGATGATGTCGATCTTCGCTACGTCGTTTATGCTGAGCATATAGATGCTTTCGCTGACAAATTCAATAAGATCCCACTCAAGAAAGTCGGTGGAAGAGCCGTCTATAAGCGCCAAAAGATTGAATGTGCGAGAGTATGCATAGCGTGATCCGTCCTCGTTGATCTCGCTGAAATAGACGGTGTTGTCTATGCCCGAATAATTAAAATGGAGCTCCCAGGCAGGGCAGGACATATCGATACCGTATTCGAGCAGTAACTCGTTGTCAAGAGGGAAGAGCTCGTGCCCAACGGCGATGGTCTTACTTCCTTTGTAATAGGTAAACTTCTCTAAGATCTTGTTGTATTTGTCGGAGGGAGTGTAGTTCGCGGGATGCTTCATCTTGTAGACACTGGAGGTGGGCGCATCTTTTTCGCCGTTGTCCTCGATGTAATCTATCCAGACCTTGTATTCGCCGTTGTGCTTGATGTAAAAGTCGCTTACCTTAAAGTAGTCGTTCTGGCTTGTGGGCAGGCAGAGGATGGGCTCAACAAGACTTTCGAGAGAAGCAAGAAGAGTCTTTTCAAGCGATCCTTCAAGAATATATACCGCATCTCGTCCGGCATATCTTGCATAATATCCCGCACCGGTCGGAATCATGTTGCCGATGTAGACGGTATGCGTAGTGCCGTCTACGGTGGTGAGAGTGTAATATGCGGGATCAGACGCTTCGTCAAGACCGTATTGCTCCCACTCAGTGCATTCGGTTGTTACGCGCATCATTGAAAGTGTATATCCGGAGGCGACGGCAAGAGAAGAAAGCGAGCTTTTAAGGTAGGGTGCACTTTCCTTGCCCTTGATGTAAAACTCATCGTCCTCGCCGCGGAAGAAGGTGTATCCGCCGTGGTCGTTGTGTACCTCGATCTGCTGAATGCCCGCCTGCTCGATGTGCTCGAACATCAGTATGCGGTTGTTCATGCCGAGAACCTCGCCGTCGAGAAGCTCGGGAAGCTCTTCATTTTCGGCAGTGAGCTTCGCAATAAGAGGGTTAACGATCAGAAAGTACGCCAAGATCAAAGCAAGCGCACAAATACCGATTATAATTATCAGTTTCTTTTGCTTTTTTAACATTGTTTTGCCTCAAAATTATAAATTCTTGCGCTTGACGAACATGACGATTCCGCATACCAGGACTACCGAGGGAAGCAGGGCGGTGAGGATAACGGTCCAGGTCGTTGCCTGCTGCTGGGTAATGTCAAGCGTTTCATCTTCAAATACACGGAAATCGATGTCGGCAGGCACTTTTTCGCGTCCCATCGCGCGCATTGCAGAGAAGATAATGTCAGCATTGCCGTATGCATTTGATTTGAGGTAATCAGACGATGTAAAAGAGGTGGTACCGCAGGCAAGAACGTAGGTGGTGTACGTCTCGCTGTCGATGATGATGCTGTCCTGAGTTACAGTCATCAGGTTGAAAATACCTGATTTGTCAGCGGTCGATTCGTCAGTAAAGGGATAAGACTCGGTGGTGGGATAGGATACGAGCACGGGAGATACCGCTCTTGCCGATTTGTCGATTATCTTTTCGTCGTAAAGGATCTCGATGGGCATCGCATAGCGAACGATCGCCTTCGGGACGGTTTCAAGCGTACGCATCGACGTGGTGAGCGATGCGCCGAGCCCCTCGGTCGTATACTGCGAAACGAGCGAATAACCGTCTGCGGAAATGGAGTTTACAGAATCTTTAAGCACCGATTTACCAAACGATATGCCCCATTCGGAGAGGAACTCGTTGAGTTCGGTGAAATCCTGGGTGCCCGCGGCTTTGGGATCCATGAATACCATGAGGCTTCCGCCGCCGTCAAGGAAATCGGCGATCTTGCCAATCTCGTTGACCTCGTCGCGGTATCCCATAAAGTCGTATCTGGGCCCGTTGATGGCGATAACCTTTGCCTTGGGATCGATCTCCTCCTTTGAAAGGTCGATGGTGCGTACGTCATAGCCCGCATCGGTGAAAAGCTCGGCAAGCTCGGAGGAGGTTGTTGTCTCACCGTGTCCTACCGTGAAATAGGCTATCGGGTTGTCGTATGCAAGCTGTAATATCGCAGTTGTGATCTTGTATTCGCCGTTGAATGCGAAAACCGATCCGTCCTGCTCGGAGAAGTAGAAAAATCCGTCGTTTGCGAATACTCTGAAGCCGGTGTCGGTAGCGATGATCACGTTTGTAGTCTTGATCTTTGTTGCGGCAGTGGTCATGTACTGATCGACTGCAGTGGGATCGGAGAGCAGGTCAACGTATTCGACAGTAACAAAATCAAATTCCTTTTGGTACAAAAGCGCCATCTGATGCACAAGCTTTTGCATGTAATCGCTTTCGATCTTGTCGGGCTCGGAGCAGAAGATGATCTTTACGTTTATGTCGTCCTCGGTGAGGTCTGAAAGAAGATCGCGGGTGGTATCGGAAATGGAATACATCTGTTCGCTGGTCATGTCGGTGTACCAGAGCAGGTTGTAGCAAAGGGATGAGAATATTGCATTTGCAGCGATAATGAGCGCTACAACCACAACTGTGAATAAAACGGCAGAGGAGCCGTATTTGAACTTTTTATCTGCAAAAATACTCTTTTTTGCGTTCTGCTTTTTCTGTTTGTTCATTTTAAGCCCCCCTCCTTTCAGTTCCAACGGCGCTTTTCGTAGATGCGCACCGTTAAGAAAAGGAATACAAAGGTTATCGAAGCATAGTAGGCAACCGATGCATAGTCAAATACGCCGTAGGTAAAGTTTGTAAAGCGTCCGAATACCGATATCCAGTTGAGCACAGAGCGTATTACTGCCGAGTCGATAAACTGGTTAAGCGCATTGCAGAGCAGCGAGAAGATAAGAATCGCCAAAGTTCCGATAACGGCGATGATCTGATTTTCGGTCAGCGAGGAAACGAAGATACCGATAGCGACGAAAGCGGCACCCAAAAGCAAAATCGCAATGGAAAAACCGAGAATAGTTACGCGCAGATTGGGCAGAACGACCGCATCGGGCTGATAACGGAACAAAACGTAGGTGTTAAGGCAGGAAACGAGATAGGTTACACCGAACATGGTGTACGCCGACAAAAATTTTGCCACGATCATCGAGGGCAGGGAGACGGGCGCGCTGAGCAGCAGCTGCTCGGTCTTCATCTTGCGCTCTTCAGACAGCGATTTCATTGTGAGAAGGGGAACGATGATGGCAAAAACGAAGATGAGCATGGTATAGTACATGCCAAGGTCGATGTTTCCGCCGCCGAGTGCCGACTGAACGGTGAAAAGCGAGAACAAAAATCCGCTTACCGCCAAATAGGCCGCGATATAGATATATCCGATCGGCGATGTGAAATATGCGCGCATTTCGCGCTTGTAAATAGCTAACATATTATCGAATTCTCCTTACTTCACTCAAGCGTTTTCGCCGCTGTCGGTCGTGTTTTTGGGATTGATCTTGATGCGCTTTTTCTTTGTCTTGGGCGCATTTTCCGAAAGATCAACAAGCGAAATGAAGATGTCCTCAAGATTCATTCCGAGCGCTTCCATACCCAAAATGGGCCAATGTCTTTCGCTTAAAAGATTGAACAGCGGCTTACGGATATCAACGCCCGCTTCGCTTTCAACGAGGTATGTGGTGCTGTCAAGCTCATGCTCGGCAAGGCTTTCAACGTATGTAACTCCGTTGAGCTTGCCTATGGCCGACAAAATCTCCTTTTGATTTCCGCATATCTTCACTGAAAGGCGACGGTTTCCGCCAACGATGTTGGCAAGATCCTCTGTGCGCTCATCGGCAACGATGCGTCCCTTGTTGATGATGATAACGCGGTCGCAGGTGGCCTGAACCTCACTTAAAATGTGGGTGGAAAGGATAACGGTGTGGTCTCGCCCGAGTACGCGGATAAGGTTTCTTATCTCGATTATCTGTTTTGGGTCAAGGCCGACAGTAGGCTCGTCGAGGATTATTACCTTCGGGTTTCCGACGATCGCCTGAGCGATGCCCACGCGCTGTCTGTATCCCTTCGACAGGTGACCGATTATTCTGTTTTTGACGTCGGAAAGCTTAACTACCTCGCATATCTCCTCAAGGTGCTTTTCGCGGTTGAAGGTGCATTTTTTCAGCTCATAGACAAAGTTAAGGTATTCGATTACCGTCATGTCCATGTAGAGAGGGGGCTGCTCTGGCAGATAACCGATGAGCTTTTTTGCCTCCATGGTGTTTTCAAGTATATCAAATCCGTCGATCGATATCGTGCCCGATGTGGAGGACAGATAGCCTGTCAGCATATTCATGGTCGTCGATTTGCCCGCACCGTTCGGGCCGAGGAAACCTACGATCTCGCCATCGCCCACGCTGAAGCTTATATCATTTACGGCATATTTGTCGCCGTACTGTTTTACGAGATTCTTTATCTTTATCATTCTTTACATTCCTTTCGGAAGATTTTAAATAAAAAACTGCACTTAAAATCATTATAATATGTATTTGTGACGGCAGTATGAATTTTATATCATCAAAAAAGTAAAGATGTCGAATAACATCCGATTTCAAAAGAAGCAATGTCATTTCGTTAATAAATTATAGCATATTTATACATTAACAGATGTAGAATGGCTTGGTTATAAATGATATAATATTCTTATTATTGTAGGATAATGTCTGAATATCCGAGGTGAATTAACGTGACGAATATTATAGGCGCGGCGATCGCTTTTGCTGTCGCTCTGCTGCTTTCATTTGCAAACTATCTTATATCGCGTGCTATCATGAAAAAAAGTCCGCAGTATTATTCGTTCGGCGCGATAATACATCAGGCAATAAACGTCGCCTACATGGTGCTGCTTTATTTCATTGCTCCGAAAACGCCCTTTGATGCGGTATACCTTCTCGTTGGTGCGGTTTTGGGCATTACGGCAGGACTTGTGCTTTTCACGAGTATGCTGCTAAAGAATACAAAAAACGGTAAATAAGATATCTTCAGTAGGAAAAGGAAGTTTTAAACGATGGGTGAAAAATCCGAGGTTTTAATCCCCATATTCGGCGTCCTCGACGTAACGGGCGAGGTAGTCATGATGTGGGTCATCATCGCTGTCTGCGCGATACTGTCGCTGATAGTTACCCGAAACTTAAAGGAACGTCCGGGTAAATTCCAGAATATGATCGAAACTGGCATAGAGTATCTTGACAATTTCTTTACCGGTATTATCGGCAAAAAGAATTGCAGAAAATATTTCTTCTTCCTCGGCTCGATGTTCATATTTATCATTTTCGCAAACTATTCGGGACTTTTCCCCGGCATTGGACTGACCAAGTATGCAAAGGCACCGACATCGTCGCTGTCTGTGACCTTGGGACTCGGTATATGCGCCTTTCTGTTTTTGCAGATAGCGGGGCTGAGGCACAGTGTTAAGGGGTACTTCAAGCGCTTTGTTTCCCCGATGTTTTTCATGCTCCCCCTTTTGCTGCTCGACGAGTTTATAAAACCCGCCTCCCTTGCGCTCCGACTTTTCGGTAACGTGTTCGGCGAGGAAACTGTAACACACGAGCTTTACGGACTTCTGCCTATCGGCGTGCCCGTTATCATGATGGCACTTTCACTCCTCTTCTGTGCCATTCAGGCAGTTGTATTCACAATGCTTGTCGCAATCTACCTCGAAGAGGGAATAGAAGAATAAAAAATAAATTTTCAATATATTCAAGGAGTTAAATTTATCATGACACACGAAGGAATTATCGCAATCGCAGCCGCATTGGCAATCGCAGTAAGTACAATCTTTCCCGCTCTCGGTCAGGGTATGACCTCCAAGGCCGCAATGGAAGCTATCGCTCGCCAGCCCGATGCCGCAAAGGATATCCGTTCAACTCTCATCATCTCCTTAGCTCTTATGGAAGCGCTCACCATCTACGGCCTTCTTATCGGCTTCATTTTAGCTTCCAAGATCTGAGGAGGAAGATAAATTGACGATCCAGCTGTCGATTCTTTTATGGACGCTGATCTCGTTTGTCGTTTTGATGCTTGTATTGAACAACCTTCTTTTCAAGCCGATCCTCTCTTTTATGGATGCCCGCAATGAAAAGATCAGCGGAGCCAAAAAGAGAAAGCTCGAAAATGAAGAGCGTGTGAAAGATGCGCAGCTCGAAACGGAAAAAAGACGTCAGATCGCGATGTCGCTTAACGCCGCCGATGCCGAAAAGGATATTCACGAGGCCAAAGAGCGCGCCGCATCCATAATTGCCAAAATCAATCGCGAAGGCGAAGAAAAGCTCGCTTTGTGTAAAACGGAGCTTGAAAAGAACGGCGTATTTTCAGACGATACGCTTGAAAAAGAAGCACAGAAGCTGGCCGAGCATTTTGCCCGCCGACTTATGAACAATAAGTGATTTGCTTCAAACGGAGAAATCAATGGACTTTCTGTACGCTATAATAAATTTTTTGATCCTTGCATTGCTGATCTTCATACTTTTCCGTAAAACCATCGTCAACATATTCAAAAGCAGACGCGATAAGATATGCAGCGAGCTTGACGAAGCAGAAAAGCTGGAAAACGAGGAGCTTGAAGAGGTCGTTGTGCCCGAAATTGACGAGCTTCGTGTGCAGATCATCGGCGATAGTGAGGTTGCGCAGATCGAACAGGCGGCGGCGCTTGAATATAAGCGTCTTGCCGACGGATACGAACACGATCTGAAGAATCTGAAAAGAGAATATATCTGTGAGGCCAAGTACAAGCTTATCGATGCTGTATGTGATAAGCTCGCTGAGCTTTTTACCGTTGAGGAATATGCAAAGGGCATACGCGAACGCGAAGAGGAATTTGCCGACGAGATACTTAAAAAGATCAAGCTGACCGCAGGCGATATGTCCTACCTTCGCGAGCATGGCATTCTTTACGTAACCTTGATGTCGGCATATCCGCTCGAACAGCGTATTGTCGATAAGATCGAAAAGAGGATCACCGAGCTGCTCGACACCGTTAACGGTAAGCCCTCATATTGGGTAAAGGTCGATCCCACCCTTTTGGCCGGACTCCGTCTCAGAATAGGTGATACCGTTTACGATCTGACGGGTAAGAACTGCCTTTATAATCTTCGCAAAGATCTTCGCCGCCAGAACGTGACGGGCGAGGAGGATGCCGAGGCTATTGTTAAAGACATCATGAAGGCCGAGGACTCGATTCCGCTTGTATTCAGCGAATATCAGCTCGGACGCGCCATTACCGTCTCCGACGGTATATGCTGGCTTGACGGTCTTGCCGATATCATGTACGCCGAGGTAATCGAGTTCGAGTGCGGAGAGCGCGGCATGATCCTTGACATCGAGCGCGACCGCATAGGCTGTATCGTATACGGACAGTATGAGCACATCGAAAGCGGAAGCCCCGTACGCCGCGTGGGTAGAATTGCTCAGGTGCCGGTCGGCGATGAGCTGCTCGGACGCGTTGTCGATCCGCTCGGAAACGCCATCGACGGCAAGGGTAAGATATGGACGAGCGATTACCGCCCCATCGAATGCAAGGCTCCCGGTATCCCCGATCGCTCGGAGGTAAACCGTCCGATGCATACCGGTATCAAGGCTATCGACTCGCTCGTGCCCATCGGACGCGGCCAGCGTGAGCTTATCATCGGTGACCGCCAGAGCGGTAAGACCTCGGTAATCGTCGATACCATTTTGAATCAGAAAAACACAGGAATAAAATGTATATACGTTGCGGTAGGCCAGAAGGATACTACCGTTGCCGAAATACGCGACAAGCTTGAACGTCACGGAGCAATGAGCTATACGATAATCGTGTCCGCTCCCGCATCGTCGTCGGCATCGCTGCAGTATATCGCTCCCTTTGCAGGATGCGCTATGGGTGAATATTTCATGTATCGCGGCGAGGACGTGCTTATCATCTACGATGACCTTTCAAAGCACGCCGTTGCATATCGCGAGCTCTCGCTGCTGCTGCACCGTCCGTCGGGACGCGAGGCATACCCCGGTGACATTTTCTATCTGCATTCGAGACTTTTGGAGCGTTCGGCGCATCTGTCAAGTGAGCTCGGCGGCGGCTCGATAACCGCTCTGCCGCTTATTGAAACCCTTGCAGGTGATATTTCGGCATACATTCCGACCAACGTTATTTCCATAACCGACGGTCAGATATTCCTTGACAGTGACCTCTTTAATGAGGGTCAGCGTCCTGCCGTTAACGTGGGACTTTCGGTTTCGCGTG
>JAZSMZ010000109.1:0-2174 GCA_045536155.1 Eubacteriales bacterium | reverse complement strand
CGGTGGGAACGCATACGTTCATCTCGTCGCCGATCTTGATATCGCCGCGGTTTACGAGATCGCAGTAGGCCGAGATGTAGTAAACGATCTGAGGAGCAAGACGGCCCCAGTTTATCGAGTTTGCAGACGAAAGGATAAATCCGTTGTCCGAGAGCTTCTTTGCAGCGGCGGTATCGGAGAATATACGCTTTACGCCGCTCTGAGTATCGTCAAAATTGCCCACAACAGCACGTACTTCTACGTTTTCACCCTCCTGGGTAGCCATCTGAAGCTTCTGGATACGGCTGACACCGTCTACGGGGTAGAATACCATGATCTTGGTCTGCTTTGCATCGCGGTATCCCTCGAGGGCCGCTTTGCCGGTATCTCCCGAGGTGGCGACAAGGATAAACGCGGTGCGTTCTTCACCTGTTTTAACGAGTGCGCGGGAGAGAAGGCGTGGCATTATCTGAAGCGCCATATCCTTGAACGCGCAGGTAGGGCCGTGCCAGAGCTCGAGGATGCGGATGTTGTCGTTAAGCGCGTGAATGGGAGCAGGGGAATCACCGAAGCGGGCATTTGAGTATGCCTCACGACAGTCGGCTAAAAGCTCCTCGTGGGTGTAGTCGGTAAGATAACGTCCCAAAATGAAGGCTGCGCGCTCGGCGTAGTCCATTTTGCAGATGCTTTCGAAATCTTCATGTGTGAATTTGGGAAGCTCGTCGGGCATGTAAAGACCGCCGTCGGGTGCAAGACCTTTTTTGATTGCATAGGCGGAAGAAACGCCCTCGAAATGTCCTCTTGTGCTGATGTAGTTCATGATTTTTTCTCGTTTCCTGATTTTACTTGATTTATAGATTTATATTTTTGTTATCAAAAGGCAATATGCAATGCTTTTCCATAAAGCGGGAGGCATTGCCGTAAAAAATATCTTCTATCAGCGAATCGCTGTAATTTTTCGCTGACATTGCATCGGCGATCCTGTAAAGATCGGATACGTTTTCCATTCCGTCGGGAAGCCGTCCGATTCCGTCGAGGTCACACCCGAGGCATACTGTTTTCTCTCCGCCGAGCGACAGATATTTTTCAATGTGCCGTACGACGTCGTCGATTTTGCACTCGCCCGATTTGCAAAGATGCGGTCGGCAAAGGCTGATTCCCACGATTCCGCCGATATCCTTTATCATGCCGAACATTTCGTCGGTGAGATTTCGTCGGTGATCGCATACCGAGCGCGAGTTTGAGTGGGTGCAAATTACAGGCTTCTTGTGCTCAAGCGCAATCGAATATGCATCGTTGAAGCTTTTATCGGATGCGTGTGAAAGATCAGGCACAATGCCTAAATCAAAACAGCGCCGCACAACGTCGCGCCCGAAGTGACTGAGACCCTCGTCGGTGTCGTGCGCGCCTCCGATGCAGCAGCTGCCGCCCCAGACCAGTGTCAAAAAGCGGACACCGACCGAGCAAAGATAATCGAGTCTTGAAAGCTCTCCGTTAAGCAGAGCTCCTCCCTCGACAGCCAGATACGGTATAAAGGAGTCGGTCGCATCGAGATATTTTTTGGAATATTTTAAAATCTGCTTGAAAAAAGCAAAATTTTCGTCAGGCTCAAGGTCGTGTCGCGACCAGATGGCAAAAAGCTGGGCATATTTTTCATACCCCTGCGCTTTTTTCTTTGAGATGTGCAGGCTGTTGTCGTCGAGCGATTCGCCTGCGCAATAAATTTCCGACAAAGTGTCGCAGTGAAGGTCAAAAAGTTTCATTATGTAAACTTGCCTTTGAATGGATTATCATACCTTGTCGGCAAATGCCGCCTTGATATGCTTTATTTTGAATTGGTGAAGGGAAGAATTGCCGTCAGTTGATGCCAGAATTTCGATAACGTCGATTCTCGGCGGCTTTTCGGGCGATTTTTCCTTGATGTAGTGGTGCACCGACTTTAAAATGTGCTCCCGCTTTTTTGCGTTTACCGCGTTGGAGGGTCGGCCGTATTTTTTCTGAGCGGCACTTTCGGTGCGCATTTTCACCTCAACGAAAACGGTGCGTCTGTCGTTTTCGGCAATGATGTCAATCTCGCCGTATTCGCAGTAGTAGTTGCGGCAGATGATGGTGTATCCGTTGGATACGAGAAAGTCGCATGCTACGCTTTCGCCCACATTTCCAACGGCGCGCTTGTTTTGCTTTGTATCACTCAT
>JAZSMZ010000013.1:0-2532 GCA_045536155.1 Eubacteriales bacterium | reverse complement strand
ACTGGCCGGTCTGACCCCATGACGAGGGAGTATAGCCGACGGTGGGGCACTTGCCGCCGTATTTTTCAACGGTCTCGCGTCCGAACATGAGATTGCGGATCAGCGCCTCGTGCGAAATGGTGAACTCCTCGGGAAGGGTGTAATAGGGACCGACAATAAGCCTGCCCTCACGGATAAACTTTTCGACCTGCTCGCGGCGTTCGGGACGCATCTCGAGATAGTCGTCGATCATGATGGAGTGTCCGTCCATGGTAAAGGAGTGATAATCCTTGTCCTCTTCGAGAATATCAAGGGTGGTATCCATCATGACAAGCAGATTATGTCTTGTCTTTTCAAAGCTGAAACGGAATTCTCTGTCCCAATGTGTATTGGAAACGACATCAATTTTTTTGACCTTCATAGCCTTAAAACCTTTCAGTTATGTGTAAATATATGTAAAAAATATTTTTCGGTATTATAAAATTATATCAAGCATCTGCATGAGATTGTCAATACGGTAGTCGCACATATCGCCGACACCGGCGCCGTCGATATTTCCGCCCGATATTCCGACGCAGCTAAAGCCCGCAAGCTTTATCGAGACAACACCTGCCGACGAATCCTCAAGTCCGATAACGTGGTGGCGGCGTTCAAAGGGAATACCAAGTCCCACTCTTGCGGTTTCGGCATAAAGCCAGGGATGCGGCTTCGGTGCAAGCTCGCCGAGTGTGCCCGTTTGTCCTGCTCTGAGCGCCTGACCCGCGGTGATGATGCTGTCGTAGAAATCGACAGGATCGCCCATATCAAGCTGGCGGAAGGCCGAAATGATCTCGGGCATTGCCTTTTCGTAAAGGCCGCTTGTGACAAGGCCTATCTTTATTCCCTCTTTTTTGACGGTCGTGAGGAACTCCTTTAAATGAGGCGCGGGAGTGAAAGCATCCTGCTTACCTCTGCCCTTCATGATCTCGTCCATCTCGTGATTAACTATCTCGAAATAGTATTTTCTTGCAAGCTCCAAGCTTCCCTCGGGATAGTATTTTTCGATCATATACTGCAGATGTTCGGAAACCGAATGCCCTGAAATGAAAGGCTCATCTTCCTTTTCGCGGCTGAAATCCGATTTACCCATCAAACGTGCGGTGGTCTGCTCGATGACCCACATCCAAAACGATTCGGAATGAACGCTTGTGCCGTCGAGGTCCATCAAAATTGCCTCGGCCTTTTTCTCGAAGTGAGTTTCGTGCATCGGGTATATTGCCGGATATCCCATACCGCTCTTTACATAGCAGAGCTTTTTGTCGTCAAATTCAATTATATCAATTTTCTTGTCGTCGGGAGTGAGTATTTTCTTAACTCCGTCGCGTCCAACTTCAAAAAAATCGCTCTTTTTAATTTCGGTCATACTGTCTCCGTTCCCGCATAAAAGCGCTGAGATATACCGCCTTTTTATGCGTTTGCAAAATTACATCAATCACTATGCATTATATCACAAAGGGTGTAATTTTACAATAACATTTAGAAAATATTTCATCAAAAAATGTCGGTAAAAAAGCGTTTTTTCCCTCTTTGGATATAATATCCAAAATATATTTTTCAGTGATAACAAAAAATGAATGCTATTTTTTTACTATCTATTGACTGAGGCTGCAATTATTGGTATAATTATTGTAATTTTAATAGTACCAACATCTATTTTTAATAAGGAGCAGTCAAATGGCAAAATCAATTAAGGACGTTCTTAAATTAATCGAAGAAAATGGCATTATGATGGTCGACTTCAAGATGGTCGACATCAACGGTCAGTTCCGTCACGTTACAATACCCGCTGAGAATTTCTCTGAGGATACAATGAAGAGCGGTATCGGTTTTGATGCCTCAAACTACGGCTATGCTGTTGTTGAAAAGAGCGACATGGTATTTATTCCCGATCCCGACACCGCCGTTATCGATCCCTTCTGCGACATTCCCACCCTTTCGATGACAGGTAATGCAATGATCATCGACAATCCCGAAAACCGTCCCCTCGCTCAGTACCCCAGAAACGTAATCAAGGCGGCTGTCGAGGCGATGAAAAAGAGCGGCGTTGCCGACACAATGTACATCCTTCCCGAATTTGAATTCTATCTCTTCGATCAGGTTGGCTGGAACGTAAGCAGCCGCGAGATCAGCGCATCGGTTGACGCTCATCAGTCCTATTGGAACAGCGCAAACGAAGGACTCGGCGTTGTCGTTCCGAAGCAGAAAAACTACCATATCGCAAAGCCCTTTGACGTATCCTACGAGTGCCGAAGCGAAATGTGCATGCACATGAAGGACGCAGGCATCGAGATCAACTACCACCATCCCGAGGTCGCCGCCTCCGGCCAGTTTGAAATCGAGCCGCAGCTGGGTCAGATGTCCAAGATGGCCGACGCGACCATGATGATCAAGTATATCATCCACAACACCGCCCTCAAGTATGGCAAGAGCGCCACCTTTATGCCCAAGCCCATCTACGGCGAGGCGGGCAGCAAGTCGGATCGTAGCCATGTCGTTCTGTGAGCCAAGGAGTTG
>JAZSMZ010000029.1:0-4781 GCA_045536155.1 Eubacteriales bacterium | reverse complement strand
AATTTAAGGAGATAGTTGTCGTTTTCAAGCATGAAAACGTCTTTGGTTTTGGCTTTGTATACGAGTTCCATAGAAATAAGACCTCCAGATTTAATGAAAAAAATAAATATTAAAACATTTTATCACAAAATAAGAAATATGTCAATAATCCGCCGTTAATCAATGAAAAATTTCAATAATTGTAATTTTTAAGTCACTCATATCAACTGCTATTGTTGCATTTTCATAAATATTTTAACATTAATACTATTGAAGAATGGCTCTTGCTGTGATATAATTGATAAAATCCTTATGAACGGAATAAACATATGTTCAAAAAATTCATGCCGGACGAATATCTCGACGATATATATAAAATCGACCTCGATGCGCTGAAGGGTGCAGGTGTACGCGCCTTTATATGCGATATCGATAACACTCTCGCGCCTTATGAGGTTTCAAAGCCAGACGAACGGCTGATGGGGTGGTTTTCGGACGTTGCCGAGCGAGGAATAAAGGTTGCCTTTGTATCAAACAACGATCCCGAACGCGTGGAGCTTTTCAATAAGGAGCTTTCCTATCCCGCATTTGCAAAAGCGGGCAAGCCCTTTAAAAAATCCCTCCTCTCGGCGATGGACAATATGGGCAGCACAGTCGGCAATACCGTGATGATAGGAGATCAGGTGTTTACCGACGTGTATGCAGGGAAGAGAATAGGACTTCGCTGTATTCTGGTCAAACCCATAAACGATAAAAAAACGCTCTTTTTCAGATTCAAAAGAGCACTTGAAAAGCCGATTTTAAAACAATACGCAAAGATACATAAAAACTGATCCGAGGAATAATGCTATGACAGACAGACCTTTGTTCGGCCCCGCGGGAAATTCAAATTCCTTTCTTAACGAGGGCTATAAACACACTTATCAGGCGCCGGCTTGGCTCAATTCACGCGGACTTGACGCATACGAATATTCTGCGGGAAACGGCGTTCACGGCTCGCTTGAGACCTTTGCAAAAATAGGAGCTGAGGCGAGAAAGCACAATATCGCGCTTTCCTTCCATGCGCCTTATTACATTTCGCTTTCCGGTATCGAGATCGAAAAGCGCCTTAAAAGCATCGATTACATCCAAAAGAGTGTTGATGCCGCCGAAGCGATGGGCGCCGATATCATCGTCATACACACGGGAAGCGCATCGAAGATATCGCGCGAAGAGGCAGTTGAGCTTGCCAAGGATACCATGTATAAAGCACTCGAGGCTATCGATACCAAGGTGAAATTCGGCCTTGAAACGATGGGCAAGTTAAATCAGCTCGGCACTCTCGACGAGGTTATCGACATCTGCTCGATCGACCCGCACCTTTGTCCCGTAGTCGATTTCGGACACATGAACGCACGCAATATCGGCGGGCTGTTCATCACGGCCGACGATTACCGATACGTTTTCGACCGTATCGGCGATAAGCTGGGCGATGACTATGCGAGATACCTGCACTGCCACTTTTCAAAGATCGAATTTACCAATGCAGGCGAAAAGAGACACCTCACCTTCTCAGACGATCAGTACGGCCCCGAGTTTGATCCTTTGGCACGTGTCATTGCCGATGATAAGCTCTGCCCGAGAATAATATGCGAATCGGACGGTACGATGGCCGAGGATGCACTTGCAATGAAAAAAATGTACCTTGCCGCTTTAGGCAAATAGTTTTAAATACTATTCAATTTTAATACTATTGAAATGGAGAAATAAAAAATGAGCAGACTTGAAAATCTCAAAAAAGTTCTACCCGAGGGATGCGACGGTGTTTTGATCAGCTGCGAGAAAAACATCAGATACCTCACAAGCTTCGACTATACTGACGGATACGTTCTTGTAACCCGTCAGAAATCCTACGTTCTCGCCGATTTCCGCTATATCGAAGCAGCCAAGGAAAGCTGCAGCGACGAATGGAATGTCGTCATGCTCGAGAGAGGCAGAACACAGCTGATCTCCGATCTGTTATGTGAAAACGGCGTAAAGGTTCTCGGCTTTGAGGACAAGACCGTTTCAGCGTATGCATACGAAAGACTCAAGCTCGATTTTCCTCAGGTCGAATTCATGCCCGTCGGCGGACTTGTTGAGGGCCTTCGCGAATATAAGGACGAAGGTGAGCTTGAGCTTATCATAAAGGCTCAGCGCATAGCAGAGAAGGCATTCGACCATATTCTCGGATTCATCAATCCCGAGCTTACCGAAAAGGAAGTTGCGCTTGAGCTTGAATACTTTATGCGCAAAAACGGAGCTGAGGCATCCGCATTCGATATTATAGCTGTATCGGGAAGCGCATCGTCCCGTCCGCACGGCGTGCCCCGCGATGTGAAGTTGGAACGCGGATTTTTAACAATGGATTTCGGCGCTCAGTATGAGGGATATAAGTCGGATATGACGAGAACTGTCTGCCTCGGAAAGGCCGACGACGATATGAAGAAAATGTACGATACCGTCTATAAGGCGCAGATGGCCGTTCTTGAAAGCATCGAATACGGTATGTCGCTGCTCGAATGCGACAAGATCGCCCGCAACATTATTGACAACGCGGGATACAAGGGATGCTTCGGACACGGACTTGGCCACGGCGTCGGCATGGATATCCACGAAGCTCCCACATTGTCGCCTGCGGCGGGTACAAAAGTGCTTACAACAGGTCACGTTGTGACGGTTGAACCCGGTATTTATATCGAAGGCAAATACGGCGTAAGAATCGAAGATATGGTGGTTTGCCGCGGTCAAAAGGCAGAAAATATCACCGTTTGCCCGAAAAATCTTATAGAATTGTAAAAATATTTACAATTTTATGGCTCTAACTATTGAAATTTCTAAAAAAATAGTGTAGAATACAATAGTATTTGAAATTCTAATATCATAATTTGGAGGACATATAATATGGTAACGGCCGGCGATTTCAGAAATGGCGTAACATTCGAAATGGACGGAAACGTCATGCAGGTAATTGAATTCCAGCACGTAAAACCCGGAAAGGGCGCTGCATTTGTACGTACCAAACTTCGCAATGTAATTACAGGTTCTGTTGTTGAAAAAACATTCAGCCCTACAGATAAGTATGAGAATGCTTATGTTGAGCGCAAAGAAATGGAATACAGCTACAACGACGGTGATCTTTACTACTTCATGGATCAGGAGACCTATGAGCTCATTCCTCTTAACCAGGCTAAGCTTGTTGTCAACTTCAGATTCGTAAAAGAAAATATGGTGTGCAAGATCATCTCCTACATGGGCAACGTATTTGCAGTTGAACCCCCCATGTTCGTTGAACTCGAGATCACTGATACCGAACCCGGCTTTAAGGGTGATCCAGCTACCGGTGCTTCCAAGCCCGCAACTGTTGAGACCGGCGCTCAGATCAAGGTTCCGCTCTTCATCAACATCGGTGATGTTATCCGTATCGATACCAGAACCGGCGAATATCTCGAAAGAGCATAAGTTTTGTGACAAAACAGGGCGAACAGCATTATTTTGCGCTCGCCCTGTGATTTAATTTTCAGATATAAACACCCCCATAACTCAAGGAGGAAAATTGTAATGGAAATTTCCGAAAAAGTTGCTTATCTTAAAGGTCTTATGGAAGGCATGAAGTTCGATACCGAGTCGGATAACGGCAAGGTTATCGCTTCTGTCGTTGATATCCTCGAAGAAATGGCCAAGGAGATCGAAAATCTCACTGCCGACGTTGACACCCTCAACGAATACGCAGACGAGCTCGATTACGACCTCGGCTCTCTTGAAGAATTCGTTTACGATGAAGACGAAGATTGCTGCTGCGACGATGACGACGAATACGACGACGATGACGATTATTACTACGACGACGAGGATGAGGAATACGAATACCTCGACGACGAGGATGATGAAGACTTCGACGACGAAGATGACGACGAAGACAGCGAGCTTATTGAGATCAAGTGCCCCGAGTGCGGCGACATGATCTATCTTTCTCCCTCCCTTGAGGGCCGAGAGATCGAGTGTCCCAATTGCGCAAATAAGATCAAGGCTGAATAAATTTATATAATGCGGCGGACGTTAAGTCCGCCCATTTTGTTATCTTTTGCGAAATTGTTTGATGAATTGTAACAAATATTAAAATTATTGTAACAATCTATTGAATTAATGAAAGAAATCGTGTAGAATATTGCAGGTAAAAACTAAACTACATTTTTTGGAGGAAATATATCATGTCCGTAAAAGTTGCTATTAACGGCTTTGGCCGTATCGGCCGTCTCGCATTCCGTCAGATGTTCGGCGCTGAAGGCTACGAAGTAGTTGCAATCAACGACCTCACCAGCCCCAAGATGCTCGCTCATCTTCTCAAGTACGACACGGCTCAGGGTCGCTACGAGCACGAAGTTGTTGCTGACGACGAAGCCGGCACTATCACCGTTGACGGTAAGACCCTTAAGATCTACGCTGAAAAGGACGCTGTAAACTGCCCCTGGGGTGAGCTCGGCGTTGACGTAGTTCTCGAGTGCACCGGTTTCTACTGCTCCAAGGATAAGTCCATGGCGCACATCAACGCAGGTGCTAAGAAGGTTATTATCTCTGCTCCCGCAGGCAACGACCTCAAGACCATCGTTTACAACGTAAACAACGAAACCCTTACCAAGGACGACCAGATCATCTCTGCAGCTTCCTGCACCACCAACTGCCTCGCTCCCATGGCTAAGGCTCTCAACGACACTTACCCGATCCAGTCCGGTATCATGACCAAGTCGGATCGTAGCCATGTCGTTCTGTGAGCCAAGGAGTTG
>JAZSMZ010000060.1:0-9189 GCA_045536155.1 Eubacteriales bacterium | reverse complement strand
TACTATAAATTCCAAGCTGTTACCGCTTAATTGTTCGGGTGACACAGTGGCATCAAAAATGATCGGGGTATAATCGGGAAGATTCAAAATGGGATTGTCCGTAGTCCCCGGTTCATCCTCTCGCAGTATGGGCACAACGATAATTGCACTTACAATCAGCAAGAAGCAAGCCGCGACTACTCCAAAGCGAAGCCATATTCCTTTCAATTTTGGTTTATTTGATTTCTTTTGAAGTTTGTTATCCATGGAAATAAAACGATTTACAACATCAAATTCAATGTTGCTTATACCATCTAAAAACTCATTTTCTTTCATATAGAATAACCATCCTTTTCGAGTTTTTCTTTCAGCTCGCGCTTAATAGCCGCGATCTCTTTGTTGACCGTTGATTCACTACAATCGAGCAAGCTTGCGATTTCCTTGGTCGGACGTGCGAAATAATATCTGCTCATAAAGATATACATTCGACGGTCTGATAGCGAACGGACAAAATCGCTGATAAGGCGACCAAGCTCTCTTGCATCTGTTTCAGAATACATATCATCGTCATTGGCAATGAAATCCTCAACCTCGGACAGAGATACCATTAATTCTGAAGCAATTCGCTTTTGCCGCTTTCTTGCCTTGTAGCAATCAATCGCCGTCCTTCTCATGATCGTAGCAAGAAAAGCTTGAAGCGAAATCGGTCTTGCCGGAGGAATCGAGTTCCAAGCACTGATATATGTATCATTCAGACATTCCTCGCTATCGCACGTATCGTGAACGATATTATAAGCTACCGATAGCAAGAACTTCTGATACTTGATATCGGTCTGTTTGATGGCTTGCTCATCGCGTTGCCAATAAAGCTCAACGATCTGCTCATCACGCATTGTTGCTGTCTCTTTGGGTTGAAGTTCCATATCGCACCTCCTTCTCTGATAGTCTGAAAGGCCCTTCACAAATACAGTCGACATAATTTCGAAAAACGGTAAAAGGATTTGAAAAAATATGAGTTTTTTATATTATACCATAAAATCCTTGTTTCTTCAATATATAGCATCTTGTGGGTTCGAATCCTCTCGAAGAAGGGGTGGATCTGTTTTGGCTGCAACTACTTGTAAACAATTTGTGTCTAATGCAAAAAAACGAAAGAATTTGAAACCTTGTCGTGGGTTCAAGTCCTTTCGGTCGCTTGTTTTTGACTGTATATTTGGAAAAAACGGTTCAATCCATAGTTCGTTCCTTTCGGCTCAATGAAATAGCGAAAATGGATCTATGAAACTTTGAAAAAAAAGAAGGCGCGAAAAAAGCGGAGAAATCTCTCGAAATCTCCGCTTTTCTCATTTCTTCTCGGTCGGATCTAAATCGACCTAAAGACTTGGCAGGGGCAGAAGGACTCGAACCCACGACACCCAGTTTTGGAGACTGGTGTTCTACCAACTGAACTATACCCCTAGACTATATTGACTTGATTATTATACCATTCAAACGGCGAAAAATCAATAGGCACTTTGTACATATAATGGCTGCGTTTGTTGTCTATTTTGATGCAATAATAGCGAATGCCGCCGTGCATTTTCGCGGCGGCATTCATTTTAATTATACTGTTTCAAAAAAGGTATCGGGACGATTCTTATCAAATTGCTCATTTGCCCACATAAGGGTAACTAAATTTTCCGTATCGGAAAGATTAACAATGTTATGCGTGTATCCGGGCAGCATGTGCACCGCCTCGATCTTATCGCCGCTTACCTCAAAATTCAGCACTTCATCTGTTCCTATTTTTCTCTGCTGAATCAGTCCCTTTCCGCTTACAACAATGAAAAGCTCCCATTTGCTGTTGTGCCAATGCTGACCCTTCGTCACGCCCGGCTTTGAAATATTGACCGAAAACTGACCGCAATTTTGAGTTTTCAAAAGCTCGGTAAAGCTTCCCCTCTCGTCAGCATTCATTTTGAGCGGGAATGCAGCTTTTTCCTTTGGCAGATAGCTCAGATAGGTGCTGTACAGCTTTTTTTCAAAAGAGCCCTGCGGCATCTCGGGCATTATGAGCGTTTTCGCGCCCGTTTCGGCTTCGTAGGCAAAGTGCAATGCTCATAGACAATGTGCTTTTTATCAGCAAAACAAGCGCTTTCTGCTGCTCGGTCATAGCCTTTCCTCCCTTTGTTTTTTGCCCCGTCCCAAAAACTATATTCCTATTAATTATATCATACTTTTTTGTGATTTGTAAATTCCAAAATGCAAATATAATGTAATTTATTGCAAATAAAATGCTTGCTTGGTTGATTTAACCGCAATTTTGTGATATATTTGTATTTGACAATGATTTTTTCATCAAAAAGAAGGCTTTTTCACCGTGGACAAACTGCAAAACGACTACTTTAACAAAGGAATAATCTCACCGCGCCTGACTCTTGGCACGTCGGTATCGATCGCCTCCGTGTCTTTACTTTCAGGCGCAGTTTTGTCTATGCTGCTGCCCGATTTTTTCAGATACGTTTTCATTGCGCTCGCTCTTTTGCTCACGGCTCTCTTCGCCCTCTTTTTCGCAAAGCGATTCAGCAAAGTCGGACGCCGACAGTTTTATTATGCCTTTTTCGCGTTTGCTTTGGGAGCGCTCTGCGTTGTCCTGTATTTTTCTGCAATACACGGCGACTCTCTCGGATACGACGGCAAAACCGAAGACGTCAGCATAGTTGCTACTGTGCGCGAGGTGCGCTACTCTAACGCCTATTCGTTCGGCGCGATCGTTGATATTGAGAGCATCGACGGCGAAGATATACGCCGAGCTTCAGCCTATTTCGACTGCGAAAGCGTACTTGATATTTCGGTCGGCGAGCGATTCACTGCCGTTTGCGATATAGAAAGCATTTATCAAAAAGGGATAACGAAAAGCGACTATTTTGATACCGCTTACCCTCTCTCGAAAGGGATCTTTCTCTCCCTGTCGTCAAGCGGCGAAGGATACGGGTATATCGACTCGCCCGAACTCGGAATATGGGGCGTTTTCCGAAACGCAAGCCTTTGCGTCAACGACATTTTCTTTTCCCATCTCGACCGCGAGAGCGCTGCGCTCTCTTCTGCCCTGCTGCTCGGACACCGCGACAAGCTCAGCACGAAGACGGTACGCGATCTGAGAATGCTCGGACTGTCACACATCATCGCGATCAGCGGTATGCATCTGACTATTCTCTGTGCTGTCTGCGACGGTATCACTCTCCGTCTGAGGATCCGTCGGCAATATCGCTCGGTAATATCGATACTGTTCTGCCTGCTTTTTATACCGCTCACCGGCTTTTCGCCATCGGTTATCCGATGTGCTTCGATGAAGATACTCTGCGACGTCATGCGCCTTTTGAAGCTGCCGCTGAACGGACGTGCATCGCTGCTTGCGGCAGGGGCAATGATCTGTGTTATAAGCCCGTTTACCCTGCTCGACGTTGGCTTTCTGATGTCATTTTTCGCCGCGTTGGGCATCGTCACACTTTCATACAAAATACAGCACGCCATTCTTCCCAAAACGGCAGATCCGAAGCTTTTCGTCAGGATACTGTCCGCCTTTTACAAGTCGGTAAGCCAGACTCTGTCGGCGCTTATCTTCATTTTGCCGATATCGTGGGCGCTTTTCGGCGAGCTTTCGCTCATCTCCCCAATAAGCAACCTCTTTTACACCCCTCTCGCCTCGGTCATACTCCTTGTCGCGCCGATACTTCTTATAGCTTCGGGTATTCCCGTCATTAACAGAATCGTGTCGGCAGTTCTGTCCTTTTTATCTTTCCTCTTTACCGACACCTCTTCATTCATCGCATCAAGTGCCGATTTTACCCTCTCGCTTCGGTACGACTTTGTCGGATTCATTCTTTTGTTTTTAGTTATCACGCTTGTCGCATCGCTTATACTCGTCAAAGTATACGCCAAAAGAAAAGCCCTTTTAGTCGCTCTTCCCTTTTTGATATCGGTTCTTTTGTTTACTTTGTTTTACGCTACCGAAAACGAGTGCATGAAGCATTTTACCGACGTAAATTATCTTTCACGCGGCAAAAACGACGGCTTTGCCATAATCGCCGATGAAAAAAGCTACCTTATCGACGTATCGGACGGATCGTACACCTTTGCGCGCTCTCTTTGGGATGCTCTTGATGAGTCACACTGCGACGAGATATCGTACTACGTCATAACCCACTACCACCAGCGTCAGATAAGCTCCTTTGCCCGACTTACAAACGACACGTATATCCGTCTTTTGCTCCTTCCCGAGGCGCTCAATGAAAACGAAAAGGTTATCGCCGATACGCTGTACGACAGCGCGATCGAAAGGGGTGTGAACGTCTTATACTACCCGTCGAAGATTAATACCGAGATCGTGGGCGAGAGCCTGTCGGTAAGATATGGAGGGCGTGAATACCTCGCCCGATCAAGTCATCCGACGGTCGGATTTAAGATAAATCTGCCGTGCGGCGAAAGCATCACATATGCGGGCGGCTCATTTTTCGAAAACGTCGGTACATACGACTTCGCACGCGGCAGTGATTATTATATTTTCGGCGGTCACTCGCCGATAATCAAAGAAAAGATCGATCTTGAATCTCTGACGAAGGGCAAGTCGGCCATAATATGTGCCGACGAGTACGTTTTTTCGATGATCGATCATATTACAACGCCGGTCATATACCCAAACGAAGAGGAAAAAGTGCATTTTTACATAAAAAATCCGAGTCGGTGACTCGGATTTTTCTTTTTTATTCAAATAAATTCAATATCGGCAAAGACGGGCGAATGATCGCTCGCATCAAGAGCATCCTGATCCTCTACCACGCGATACTGCAATACCTTATATCCGTCGCCAAGGCCGATAATATGGTCGATCGACGCCATATAATCGAACTCGCTGCTGTTCTCGTCCAGCTTGAACATACGGCGCATACGGACAAGGCGCTCCTGCGATACCTTACTGCCGTGATATCTTCCGTCGTCGCCCCGAACGGGATTGCCGTGGTGGGAGCAGGTCGAATCACGCTGCTCGGCAAGCTCGATAAGCGGATCCATGCCGTGCGCCCTGTATATATCAAAAATCGTATCCGACATAGAGGCATTCATGTCGCCTAATGCGAACACGGGGCAGGAATATCTTCTGTTTATATACCGCATTATTTCGCTAAGCTGCTCGGCATTACTGTTGCGGCAGCGAGTGTGCTCAGGTCCTTGCATCCACCAGAAATGAGTATTGCAAAGGCCGATTACCCTGCCGTCCTGCATCTTCACCACCGCCCAGGTGATGCCCTTTGATACGTCGTAGGGCTGCTCGATATACTCATATCCTTTGGCGAGAAGGGTGCTTCCCTTTCTTATCGCAAGAGGAATATAGTTGTTCGGCTCAAAAAGCTCGGTTCCGATAAAATAATAGTCGGCGCTGAGATTTTTGAGCAGTGAACTTTGATACCAGCCCGCGGTGACCTCCTGCATGCCTATTACGTCGGGATCGTATTTTTTATATATCCCGAAAAGCTGCTCGTCACGAAAAGCAGTGGGGTTGCCAAAATAATCTCCCCAGATGTTGCTGGTCATTATTCTCATGATATTACCTCTTATTCGAGTATATTCGTTGTGATAAAATCAACGCCCCACTCTGCAAGTCTTTCGGCATCTTCTTTTGAATCGACCGTCCAGCAGTTGACCTTGAGTCCCTTGGCGTGGATCTTGTCAACGATCTCCTTTGTCAGAATGTGCGCAACGATGTCGATATCAATGCGAAGCGATGCCAAATTTTCAAGCAATCCGTCGCCGAAATCGCCCCAAAGGAACTGGACCGACTGATCGGGAAGCAAATTTTTGACTCTTACAACGTTATCGTATTCAAAGGAAATGAACGTCACGTTCTCCAGATATCCGCGCTCGGATATGATATCGATGATGCGTCGAAGCTCGTCCTCTGAAAAATAGCTTTTAAGCTCGAGCACGCAGTGCTTGTCGTATTTTTTACAGATATCGATATAGTTTTCAAGCGTGGGAGTTCTCAGATCGACTCTGTCACGCGGACCGATGCAGTTATTGAGTATCACGATCTGCAGCTCGGCAAGGGTAGACTGCTCGACCGGGATATTTTCGCCCGAAATGCGTGCAAGATCAAAGTCATGGCAAATAACAAACTTGCCGTCGGCAGTTCTGTGAACGTCTGTCTCAATGCCGTAATACGAGCGATTTCCTGCGGCAACGAATGCGGAATTTGTGTTCTCCATTTCGATGCCCGAAAGTCCTCTGTGAGCGATCATAAGAGTATTACGTTTTTCGATTTTTATTGTATTCATAATATTGCCTCCACGATATGGAAAATATGGGGTTACTGTTTCTTTTTTGTGTCGATATGCTTGTTGAAAACGAAAAAGCGCATATAGAGATATTCGGCTGCAAAGTTTATAAGCATCGTGCCGATCTCGACGATATATGCATTAACGGGTCCGTCAGGCGCGGCAAGCTTTGCCGTCCACCAGGTGGAAAGCGGAGTAAAAACGAGATAAAATGCCGCCATCTTCAGCATGGCTATCGGAATATTGTTTGCTGCATGGAAGGTGAATTCGCGGTTCAAGGTAAAGTTCCAGAGAACCGAAAGGATCAGTGAAAACAGATACGATTGCCAGGGGACAAGGTGCAGTACTTCATTGAAAAGGGTGAAGCTGAGAAACTGTATAACGCCTGCGCTGATAGAGAAAAGGGTGAATTTTACCGTGCGTATAAACTCTTTCTTTTTATCCGACATAGCGATTATCCTTCATGTGTCTTTTTTGTATTCTACCACAAAAGGTATCTGCCGTCAATAACACAAGGATAAAAAAATCCCGCACTTGCGTGTGGGATTTGATGATGTGAATTACAGGGCTTCGTCGCGACACTGCCCCCGGTCAGTCTCGGCTTCACTCCCGCTCCCGTTCGAGCCCCTTTCTATATTTCCATAAGAAAAGGGTACGCGTTGCGTACCTTTTTTCTTTGGAGCGGATTACGGGGCTCGAACCCGCCACCTCGACCTTGGCAAGGTCGCGCTCTACCAAATGAGCTAAATCCGCGTATGAGAGGTGTTGACAAAAAAGATGCCTCTAATACGCATAAAGACGGTCCCGCTTCGTATTAATCAATCTCTCGTTCGCGTTGTTCTTTCCCACAAACCGTACAAATTTCGTTCTGAAATTGATGGGTCGGCATTCCGTCAATGATGTGTGTCCGCAAAATCTCCTTGCCGCACTCTTCGCAATACAGAACTTCGTCGTACGAGCCCTCCGTCGTGCAGGTGGGAGCGACCTGGTTCTCGATGACACGAATTATTCCGGGGTGAGTATGTGCGTCTCCGGGGTGAGTATGTGCGTCGTCCTTGCTTTTCATTACCTGCAGGATAGCAAATGCAGACAAACACAGTATCAGGCAAATCGCCGGTATTAGATACCAATTCCGACGCTTCTTTTTTTGAAGCGCAGGCGTGGCTTCTTCTGCGGTCGTCTCCATCGAAGAAAAATCCAGCTCGCTTTCATAATCATCATTCAGCAGATAATCCGCAGACACACCGAACAGCTTGCTGATTTGCAAGATATTCTGTGCATCCGGCAACGCGGTTCCGTTTTCCCAACGACTGATTGCTTGTCGCGATACGTCCAGCTTTTCTGCAAAATCCTCTTGCGACCAGCCCCTCGTTTTTCTAAGCTCGATTAGTTTGTCTGACAATTTCATAAGAATACCTCCTTGATTTGGTGAGGTTATTATAACAAAACAAGCCTCAAAACACCACCGCTCCAACGTTACAATTCCGCAACAAGACTTTACAAATTAGCAAGTTCTGATTTTTCGGAGGCCTTTTTGGTTGTTTTATGTCCTTCTCCTTGAGGTGCGTTGACAAAAAATGCCATGGTCAGAAAATCCAACACGTATTTTTTAATCATTCTCGGCGCAGCTCGTCCTCGGAAAAATAGCTTTTCAGCTCAAGCACGCAGTGCTTTTCGTATTTTTTGCAGATATCTGCGTAATTTTCAAGTGTGGGAGTTCTCAGATCAACTCTGTCACGCGTGCCGATGCAATTATTGAGTATCACGCTCTGCAAATCGGCAAGAGTTGACTGCTCGACGGGAATATTTTCACCCGAAACGCGGGCAAGATCGAAGTCATGGCAAATAACAAACTTGCCATCGGCAGTTCTGTGAACGTCGGTCTCAATGCCGTAATACGAGCGATTTCCTGCGGCAACGAATGCGGAATTTGTGTTCTCCATTTCGATGCCCGAAAGTCCTCTGTGGGCGATCATACGAGTATTGCCTTTTTCGATTTTAATTGTATTCATGGTGAAATTCTCCTGAGGTATGATAATTAATTATTACCATTTTCATCCGATATAGTTAATAACAACTTTTCTTGTTTTTTGTATTCTACCACAAAAGATATCTACCGTCAATAACACAAGGATAAAAAAATCCCGAGCTTAGGCTCGTTCTCATAAGGATGTTTACAAATTTCGGCAGAGAGATTGTTTTCTCTGCCGATTTGTGTTATAATGGGGTTACATCGTAGGGCGGGGGCTTGCTCCTGCCGCAATTTAGACAACGGCGGCACCAAGGCACCGCCCTACAAGGGGTATGGGCTATGCCCAAAGCGTTTGTAATACAAATGCAAAACTGGCGATAAAACAGTATAGCAAAAAAGAATTTGAAGGGGTGTGATAAAATGGATATATCTTTCAAATCAGGTAATGAAAAATTCAATTATAGAGTTTGTGCTATGATGATTTCTGACGAAAGAATCTTGGCAATGCATGACGATAGATCGCCATATTACTATCTGCCCGGCGGAAGAGTTGCAATTGGTGAAACTGCGGAAAATGCCGTTATTAGAGAGATTCAAGAGGAATTGGACGTTACACCTAAGATTGTACGTCCGCTTTGGTTAAATCAAGCGTTTTTTACGGAAGATGTCGACAATCTTAATTATCACGAACTATGCATCTACTTCTTAATGGATATCACAGACACGAACTTATTGACAAGAGGCGAAAAATTCACATCAAATGAAGGTCACCGCACCCACACCTTTGAATGGTTAGGGTTTGAAAGATTGAAAGATGAGTATTTTTACCCACTGTTCTTGAAAAAGGATATTTTCAATCTTCCTAATGTATTTACTATCCGTACAGAAATTGAATAAGCCAATCCAAATTTATCTAACAGAATAAAATAA
>JAZSMZ010000077.1:0-2749 GCA_045536155.1 Eubacteriales bacterium | reverse complement strand
TTGTCTTCCTAAGACCGCTTGGCCTCCGACTTCAAAACGAGCAGGTAAATACCTATATCCGCGAAGCAAACGACATCCTCGGTGAACTGGGCTTTACCGAGCACGGCTTTGCCCATGTAACAAAGGTTGCACTTTGCGCCGGAAACATACTGAGCACGCTCGGATACAGCGAGCGCGATGTTGAACTAGCCAAGATAGCTGGATACATGCACGACATCGGCAACATTGTCAATCGCATCGATCATGCACAGTCGGGAGCTCTTATGGCCTTCCGCATACTGGATCATCTTGATGTCGATCCGCATGAAACGGCGCTTATAGTCAGTGCAATCGGAAATCACGATGAGCATACAGCCATGCCGATAAATCATATATCGGCCGCCTTGATAATTGCAGATAAATCGGACGTAAGAGAATCGAGAGTCAGAAATTTCAATCCCGAAGGCTTTGATATTCATGACAGCGTAAACTATTCGGTAAAAAAGTCGTCGCTCGATATACTTCCCGACGAGAAAAAGATCCGTCTTACATTAAAAATCGATACCGAGATCAGCTCGGTTATGGATTATTTTGAAATATTCCTTGTAAGAATGAAGCTTTGCCGCAGTGCCTGCGAAAAATTGGGTATGGTTTTTGAGCTTGAGATAAACGGTCAACAGCTTATATAGTATACCGATTGATAATTTATAACAAAATGTTGTGTCAATTTTGTTTAAGATGTCCATTGACAAAATAGTAATAGAGTGCTACAATATGCCAAGATACTTTTAAACGCGGTACAGAGAGACCCGTAAGGTATTGCAAATTCGGCGCACTTTTTATAGCTGTGTATGTGTAGCCAAATATGTAATAATTGACACTTACGTCGCCCTGCCGCGAAAAATTACGGCAGGGCTGTTTTTTGTTTATTTAGCCAAAGGGAGTAAAAATGCAGAAAAAAGCGGAACTGATGGATCGCGATGCGGTCATGAGGGCATTGAAACGAATGTCACATCAGATAATCGAGCGCAATTCGGGCGTTGATCGTGTCTGCCTTGTCGGAATAAAGAGAAGGGGAGCACCTCTTGCCGAAATGCTCCGAACGGAGATCGAAAAGATCGAAGGGGTGAGCGTGCCTATCGGATATCTCGATATAACCCTTTACCGTGACGACCTTGAACATGATATTGAGGATCCCACCCTTCACGGCTCCGAAATCCCGTTTGACGTCAATAATTCGATACTCATTTTAGTAGACGACGTAATTTATACAGGGCGAACCGCCCGCGCCGCCATCGAGGCGATATTCAGCTACGGCCGTCCCGCCGAGATACAGCTTGCATCGCTTATCGACCGCGGACACCGCGAGCTGCCCATACGTCCCGACTACGTCGGAAAGAATATCCCCACCTCGCACAGCGAGATCGTCTCGGTTAGAGTGGACGAGCACGACGGATCGGTCGGTGTGGATATCTACAATAAGTAATCATCAAATAATCATCGCGCGCAATTTTATTTTAAATAAATTTTTAAACTATGGAGGATTTCCCGGATGAAACTCGTTTATGGCGTAAAGGACAAACCCACGTTTGCCCAGATCATCGTCTTCGCATTCCAGCAGCTGCTTGCAATTATGGCTGCAACAATCGTCGTTCCCGTAATTATCAACGGTAACGCAGGACTCGTTGGAGAGAATGCAATGAGCCAGACCGCAGCACTTTTCGGTGCAGGTGTTGGTACTATTGTTTACCTTCTCTTCACTAAGTTCAGAAGCCCTGTATTCCTTGGCTCTTCCTTCGCGTTCCTCGGCTCTATGACCGCTGCATTTGCCGGTGCTGTTTCGACAGCAGCAGGCTATGTCGGCCTTATCCTCGGTGCAATATTTGCCGGTCTTGTTTATGTAGTTCTTGCTATCATCGTTAAGATCGCAGGCGTTAAGTGGATCAACAAGCTTATGCCTCCCGTTGTTATCGGCCCTACAGTTGCTCTTATCGGTCTTTCGCTCGCAGGCGCCGCAATCAATGACCTTAACACTGCTCCCGCAGGCGGCTCCAACTACGTTGCTATCATCTGCGGTCTCGTTACACTCGCAGTTGTTATGCTTTGCTCGGTATTCGGCAAAAAGACCCTCAAGATGATCCCCTTCATCATCGGTATCCTCGCAGGCTACGTTGTTGCTACCATCTTTACCGTTATCGGTAATGCTGCTGGTATTGATGCTCTTAAGATTATCGACTTCTCCAAGTTTGCAAATATGCAGTGGGTACCCGATTTCACCTTCCTCACCGCATTCAAGGGCGTTTCTGAAATCAATGCTTCCTACATAGCAACCGTTGCAGTTGCATACGTTCCCGTTGCATTCGTTGTATTTGCTGAACACATCGCAGACCACAAGAACCTCTCCACAATTATCGAGCAGGAACTTCTTGAAGAACCCGGTCTCCACAGAACACTTCTCGGTGACGGTGTAGGTTCAATGGTAGGTGCTTTCTTCGGCGGCTGTCCCAACACTACATACGGCGAAAGCGTTGCATGTGTTGCTATTACAAGAAACGCTTCCGTTGCAACAATTATCACAACAGCTATCTGTGCAATGCTTATTTCCTTCCTCTCACCCTTCGTTGCATTCGTTGATTCAATTCCTGCTTGTGTAATGGGTGGCGTATGTATGGCTCTTTACGGCTTTATCGCTGTATCAGGCCTTAAGATGATTAAGGATGTTGACCTTGAAAAGAATAAAAACCTCTTTACTGTTTCCGTAATTCTTATT
>JAZSMZ010000155.1:0-10635 GCA_045536155.1 Eubacteriales bacterium | reverse complement strand
AGCGAGATCTCCCGCATCGATGCCGAGATCGCTCGTGCCGACGTCGAGATCGCGGCAGCACAAAAGCGACTTGACAGCGCCAATGCCGCTCTTAGCGAATCGCAGGACAAGATAAACGAGATCAATGACCGCCTCGCCATTATCGCGCGACTTTATCAGGCGGAAAACACCCAGTGTCAGGTGCTTATCTCTCAGCGCGACAGCGACAAAGAAAGCATATCCGCGCTCGAAAACGAGCTTAATTCTCTTTTTGATGCTGTAAACAGCGCCGATTCTGATATGGCCGTTATTGACGGCGATATCGCAAAGCTCGGCGAAATGATAGACAGCTTTGTCAAGGAAGAGAGCGAAACGGAAAGCGCACGAATCGAGATAACAAAGCTTATCACAAAGGCTTCCGATGCGCTCACCACCCTTCGTCTGAAGGCTGCAGAGCGCAAAAAGGACCACGAGGCATCGGAAAATACCGTTTCGATGACCGATCTTACCATTGCATCTCTTAACGACCAGCTCTTAAAGAGCGAAACGGTCATAAAAGAGCGCGAGGGCCGCATTGCCGACCTTAAAAACAGAATCGCCCTTACCGAGGACGACGAGAGAGCGCTGTCCGACGATATCGACAACCTCACTCGCGAGCTTGCCGAGCTCAACAGCACCTCTGGACGTCAGGATGCCGAGCTTTCCGAGCTCCGCTCGAAGATCAAAGAGCAGAGCAACAGACGCGAAAATCTCTTTTTCGAATACAACCGACTCGAAAACAAGCGTGAGCAAGTCAAAAACGAATTTGACAAGCTCACCGAAAAGCTTTGGGAAGAGTACGAGCTTTCTCCCTCGGGAGCAAAGGAGCTCAACTACATTCCCGTTACCGAGGCAAACAGACGCGAGACCGCAACGCTTCAAAACGAGCTTCGTTCAAAGCTCAAGGCGCTCGGAAACGTCAACACATCGGCTATCGAGGAATTCAAGGAGGTCCGCGAAAGACACGAATTCATGTCAGAGCAGATCGGCGACCTTGAAAAATCGAAAAACGAGCTGCTTTCGATCATCGACAATCTCGAGCGCGAGATGCGCGAGAAATTTACCGAAACCATCGATTCGCTCTCGATATCCTTCAACACCGTATTCCGCGAGCTGTTCGGCGGCGGATCTGCTGAACTCAAGCTCACCGATCCCACCGACGTACTGCAGAGCGGTATCGAGATAAACGTCGCTCCTCCCGGAAAGATCATCAAATCGCTTTCCCTCCTTTCGGGCGGTGAGCAATCCTTCGTTGCGATCGCGCTCTTCTTCGCGATACTCAACATCAACCCCACTCCCTTCTGCGTGCTCGACGAGATCGAGGCGGCTCTCGACGACGTCAACGTCGCTCGCTTTGCCGAATACGCACGCCGCTATTCTCCCCACACCCAGTTCGTTATCATCACCCACCGTCGCGGCACAATGGAACGCGCCGACACGATCTACGGCGTAACGATGCCCCGCCGCGGTGTATCCAAGGTGCTCACCCTTGATATCAGCGAGGTTGAAGAGAAGCTGGGAGTCAAGCTGTAATAACCACATCGCTTTTTGCGATCAAACCATATTTATCGGAGTTTTATCTATGGCATTTTTCGACAGACTGAAAGACGGACTCAAAAAGACAAAGGATGCCGTTTTCGGCCAGGTAAACAATATATTCAAGGCCTTTGTCAAGGTGGACGAGGAGCTGCTTGAGGAGCTCGAGGAGCTTCTTATCATGGCAGACACAGGCGTCGCTTCGGCAGAGGAGATAATCGAAAAGCTTCGCGAGCGCATCAAGGACGAGCGCATCACCGACGGTGATGAGGCAAAGCAGGCGCTTCGTGAGATACTTATCGAGGCCATCGGCGAGGGCGAGGAGCTTAAGCTTGGCACCTCTCCGTCGATCATCCTTGTTATCGGCGTAAACGGAGTTGGCAAGACAACATCCGTCGCAAAGCTTGCAAACGTATACAAAAACCAGGGCAAGAAGGTCGTTTTGGCCGCCGCCGACACATTCCGTGCCGCCGCCATCGACCAGCTCGGAGTCTGGGCAGAGCGAGTTGGTGTTGACCTTATCAAGCACACCGAAGGCAGTGATCCTGCCGCGGTTGTGTTCGATGCCGTAAACGCCGCAAAAAGCCGCAAGGCAGACATACTTATCGTCGATACCGCCGGACGTCTTCACAACAAGAAAAATCTCATGGACGAGCTTGCAAAGATCAATCGCGTAATATCGCGCGAGCTGCCCGAGTGCGACAGGGAGACCCTTCTCGTGCTCGACAGCACCACAGGTCAGAATGCCGTAAATCAGGCAAAAGAGTTCAAAAATGCCGCTGAGATCACCGGCCTTGTCATGACAAAGCTTGACGGCACCGCAAAGGGCGGAATCGTATTTTCCATCAAAAAGGAGCTTAACATTCCCGTGCGCTTCATCTGCGTCGGCGAAAAGGTGGACGATATGCAACCCTTTGTTGCAAGTGATTTCGTAAATGCCCTTTTTGAGAGCTGAGGCTTTGAGGAGCTGAACAAATATGAAAATTGTACTTGCATCTCACAACAAAAAGAAGCTTGCCGAAATGAGCGAGCTTGTATTATCGATATCGCCCGATTTCGAGGTCATTTCCGCATCCGACGTGGGTGTGGGCGATGTTGACGAAACAGGCACGACCTTCGAGGAAAATTCGCTTATCAAGGCACGCGCCGCCGCCGCAAATGACCGCTGGTCGGTCGCCGACGATTCCGGCCTTGCCGTTGATGCGCTCGACGGAGCACCCGGTGTCTATTCAGCAAGATATTCGGGCGGCGACGACGAGGACAACATCGTGCTACTGCTCAAGAATTTGGAAAACGTCGACGACGAGCATCGCACAGCGAGATTTGTCTGCGCTCTTACCGCAATATCTCCCGAGGGAGAAGTTTACGTCTGCCGCGGCGAATGCGAGGGAACAATTCTTCACGAAAAGCACGGAGAAGGCGGCTTCGGATACGATCCCATATTCTACTGCCCCGAATTTGACAAGACCTTCGGCGAGCTTACCTCCGACGAAAAGCATTCGGTAAGCCATCGCGGACGCGCGATGCGCCAATTTGCCGAAATACTTGAAAATCACGTTAAAAAAAGCTGAACGGTGAAATAATTTGACTGTCGATTTTAAAGAAGAGATAAAAAAATACGTCAGCGGAAAACGCTACGACCATTCACTTGCCGTTGAAGAGGAATGCCGTGTGCTTGCGGGAATCTTCTCGCTTGACGAGCGCGACACCGAGCGGCTTTCGATCGCGGCATATCTGCACGATGTGACAAAGCAGCTCGACACAGACGGGCATATCGCACTCTGCGAAAGGTTCTCTATTCCGTACACGAAATCGGACATTGCCTCTCCCAAAACCTTTCACGCAAAAACGGGCGCTGCTCTGGCGCGTGAAAATTATCCCGACCTTTGCGACGATTTCGTTTTTAACTGCATACGATATCACACAACGGGACGCGCGAATATGACGCTTGCCGAGTCGATACTCTATCTTGCCGACTACATCGAGCCCACTCGCACGTTTCGCGACTGCGTAGCGTTAAGGAACTATTTTTACAACGGTCTTGGCAATACCGAAAAGCACGTATTACTGAGAAATACACTTATTATGTCCTTTGATATGACGATCAGCGATCTCGTATCAAGCGGCAGAATGATCGATTTTGATACAATTGCATCCCGCAATCACCTTTTGATGCAGCGTTTTGATCAAACGAAAGGCTAATCATGAATCACAATCCCAATGCACACAACAGACGCCCGAATACCAATCCTTCACTCAGAGTGGTAACAAACGACGGCGTAGTATACGGAAGCAATTTGCGCACCGCTTCAAGATCTTCGCAAAAAAAACGTCCTCTTACCGCATCCGAGCGCACCAAGGTCATCACCGTAGTGCTCAGCGCGATCTTATCGGCGCTTATCTTTATGGCACTCTGCCTCGGAGTTTACCTTATCACCTACAAGCCCGACGTCGAAATAAAGCCCGACGGCAACAAGGACAATCCCGCCATCGTCGGCGACGTTAATCCGCCCAACATCGACGTGGATTCGAGCGTAGGACGCAAAAAGGACTACTACACCTTCCTTGTGCTCGGTCACGACAACGTCGGCTACAACACCGACGTTATAATGCTCGCGTCCTTTGACGTGAAAAACGGCGAGATCTCGATAATGCAAATCCCGCGCGACACCTATATTGAAATTCAGGAGCATCCGCTCAAGGTAAACAGCCTTTACAACAACCTCCGCATATCGGCATACAACGAGGGAAAGGCAGACGTTGAAAAAGAGGCTCTTGAAGACACCGTAGCCGTTCTTGAAGCAAATCTGGCGATCACCATCGACTATTACGCCATCGTAAATCTGCAGGGCTTTATGAACATCGTCGATATAATCGGAGGCGTGCCGATCGACGTTCCCTTTGAAATGAAATATTACGATCCCGATCAGGATCTGAACATCGACATAAAACCCGGATACCAGATACTCAACGGCGAAAAAGCGCAGGAATTTATACGCTTCCGCGCCGACTTCGTTCAGGGCGACCTCGGACGAATCGATGCCCAGAAGATCTTTTTGACCGCGCTTTTAAAGCAGATCAAGGACAATCTGAGCGTGTCCACCGTAGTTGGTATGCTAAGCGAGCTTTACAGCAACGTGCGCACCACACTCAAGATTGAAGACCTTACCTATTTTGCAAAGGCGTTCTTCAGCATTAATGATGCTTCGATAAACTTCATCTCCTTCCCCGGTATGGACGTTACATCGGGCAGATCGTACTACATTATGAAGCGCGAAGACACACTCGCCCTCATCAATCGCTACTTCAACGTCAAAACGAAGCCGATCACCGATAAGCAGTTCGATGCTTACGAGATTTTCTGCTCGAAATCGGAAGCAGTCAAAAAGATCTACTTCACTCCCGGTCTGCTTGACGTAGTAAGCGAATACGTTTCCAATGCCAAGGACATCAATGCCGAAGGCATTTATATCCCCTTGAACCCGAAAGAAACAACTTAACTATATAAGGAGCAATCAATGGATAACGAACAAAAGCTCATCAAAAATCCCGAAACACCTTTAGAACTTGCCGAAACGTGCATTCAGATACTCGACAGCAGACGCGCACGCAATATGAAGCTGCTTCGTGTTGATGAAAAGACAATCATCGCAGACTATTTTATAATCTGCTCGGGTAACTCCAATACCCAGATACGTGCCCTCGCAAACGAGCTCGATTTCAAGCTTTCTCCTCTCGGACTTGTCCCCCTGCACAGCGACGGACTTCCCGAGGCCACATGGGTAGTACTCGACTACGGATCAGTTATGATCCACATTTTCAACAGCGAGACCCGTGAGTTTTACAATCTCGAAAAGCTCTGGCAGGATGCCGAAGAAATAGACATTACAAATCTCTTAACAGAAGACTGAAAAGGACGTACATCAAGATGAAATACGATTTTACATCAATTGAAAAAAAGTGGCAGCAGCGTTGGGACGACGGTGAGGCCTTCGTTGCCAAGCTCGACAAATCAAAACCGAAATACTACACTCTCGTTGAGTTCCCCTATCCCTCCGGCCAGGGTCTTCACATCGGACATCCCCGTCCGTACACCGCTATGGATATCGTATCCCGCAAAAAGAGAATGCAGGGGTACAACGTCCTCTTCCCTCTCGGCTGGGACGCATTCGGTCTTCCCACCGAAAACTATGCTATAAAGAATCATGTTCATCCCCGCATAGTTACCGAGCGCAACATCGCCAACTTCAAAAAGCAGATCAAATCGATTGGTCTGTCCTTTGACTGGACTCGCGAGATCGACACCACCGATCCCAACTACTACAAGTGGACTCAGTGGATCTTCTTACAGCTCTACAAGCACGGTCTTGCATTCAAAAAGGAAATGACCATCAACTTCTGCCCCTCCTGCAAGGTCGGTCTTGCAAACGAGGAGGTAATTGCCGGCAAATGCGAACGCTGCGGTGCCGATGTTATCCACAAGGTAAAGAGCCAGTGGATGCTCAAGATCACCGACTACGCGCAGAAGCTGATCGACGGTCTTGAGGGACTCGACTTTATCGAAAGAGTCAAGACCCAGGAGATCAACTGGATCGGACGCAGTGAGGGTGCCGAGGTCGATTTCAAGACCACCGCAGGCGATACCGTTACCGTATTCACCACACGTCCCGACACTCTGTTCGGCGCTACTTACATGGTTATCTCCCCCGAGCACGCGCTCATCGAAAAGTGGGCAGACAAGCTTGCCAATATCGACGCTATCCGCGCATACCAGAGCGAGGCCGCAAAGAAATCCGATTTCGAGCGTACCGAGCTTGCAAAGGAAAAAACAGGCGTTTGCCTTGACGGAGTTCGCGCGATAAATCCTGTAAACGGACGCGAAATTCCGATATACATCTCCGACTACGTTCTCGCAACCTACGGTACCGGCGCTATCATGGCCGTTCCCGCGCACGACACCCGTGACTGGGAATTTGCAAAGAAGTTCGATCTGCCGATAATCGAGGTCGTTGCAGGCGGCGACGTTGAAAATGAAGCCTTTACCGACGTTGAAAGCGGCAAGATGGTCAACTCCGAATTCCTCAACGGACTCGAAGTTGCCGATGCAAAGAAGAAGATAATCGAATATCTCACCGAAAACAAACTCGGTGTTTCCAAGATCAACTATAAGCTCCGCGACTGGATCTTCTCCCGTCAGCGTTATTGGGGCGAGCCCGTACCTATGGTATGGTGCGACAAGTGCGGATGGGTGCCCCTTCCCGAAGATCAGCTTCCGCTGACTCTGCCCGAGGTTGAGGCATACGAGCCCACCGACAACGGCGACTCTCCTCTCGCAGCCATCACCGATTGGGTAAACACCACCTGCCCTCATTGCGGCGCTCCCGCCAAGCGTGAGACAGACACAATGCCCAACTGGGCGGGCTCTTCCTGGTATTTCATGCGCTATTGCGACCCGAACTGCACCACAGCTCCCGCTGCAAAGGAAGCGCTCGACTACTGGATGCCCGTTGACTGGTACAACGGCGGTATGGAGCACGTTACTCTGCATCTGCTCTACTCCCGCTTCTGGGCGCTCTTTTTGCACGACATCGGCGTTCTCTCCTGTCCCGAGCCCTACTTAAAGCGTACCGCTCACGGTATGATCCTCGGTGAAAACGGCGAAAAGATGTCCAAATCGCGCGGTAACGTAATCAATCCCGACGATATCATCGCCGAGTACGGTGCCGACACTCTCCGTCTTTACGAGATGTTCATCGGCGACTTTGAAAAGTCCGCTCCCTGGTCACCTGCCGCTATCAAGGGCTGCAAGAGATTTTTGGAGCGCGTTGCCGGCATGACCGAGCTCGTTAAGGGCGAAGGCGTTACCGAAAAGCTTGAATCGTCCTTCCACAAGACCATAAAGAAGGTTACTTACGATATCGACGATATGAAGTTCAACACTGCTATCGCCGCTATGATGAGCTTGACAAACGAGATCTACGAAAACGGCTCGCTCACATCCGACGAGCTCAAGACCTTCGTAACTCTCCTCTGCCCCTTCGCTCCTCACCTCTGCGAGGAGATCTGGGAACAGCTCGGAGGCAAGGGCTTCCTCTCGCTTGCAAAATGGCCCGAATACGACGAAGCGAAGACTGTTGACAACTCTGTCGAGATCGCAGTTCAGATAAACGGCAAGCTCCGCGCAACCCTTACCATCGCCATGAACGCCGATAAGGATGCTGTTCTGGCAGCTGTTAAAGAAGTTCCCGCAATCGCATCTGCCATCGAAGGCAAGAGCATCGTTAAGGAGATCTACGTTCCCAACAAGCTTGCGAACATCGTTGTAAAATAATTGAAACCATAACAAAACAGCGTGGCTGATGCCACGCTGTTGTTATTTTACCATTATTGCGCGTTTTATACGCCGAAAGCCGCCGAAAACGATATGGCGGATCGGACGTATTCCGACCCAAAGGCGAACGTACAAGCGATAGGACTTGTCCGCACAGGACTTCCATTTATCCTTTCGGCAATAGTCGGTAACAACGGCAACGATCTGATCGCGCCGTATGCCGCGTTCGACGTGCCATTGATTGTCGCCGCACATGATGTACGTATCGCCATCAATGCCGACGATGCGGTGAAGCACGTATGCACCGTTATCTCTTTGATAAAGGGGGATATCCCCTTTTTTCAGCGTATCCGCTTTAATCAGCCGCACCTTGCTTTTGCGGTGCTTTAGCATAGGGTACATACTGTTTCCCGTAACTGTGATCTCGGCACTTCCGCCCTTTTCAACAGCCTCGGCTATGAGCGGTGAAAGATCGGCCATGCTCAGCTGCACGGTATTTTTGCTGTCCATATCTGCTTTTAGTTATTTCCGCCGAGAATGTCGCCGATATCAATATTGCCGTTTCCGCCAATCTCGATGCTGGGGTTTTGGGCCTCATACTCTGCCTTGGCTTGTGCATACCAAGCAAAGAAATCTGCGGGATTTGAGAATGTATTGAAGAACGCCTCCTGCTCTCCGCCACTCATCGCCTCGTATTTTTCATACGTCATTTCGGTGTCGGGAGGGGTGGGTGCATCGGTCTCTTCTTCGGTTGTATCTTCGGTTGTATCCTCGGTTGTGTCTTCGGCGGTTTCATCATCGGTGGTTTTATCATTGGGAATGTCATCCGATAAGATCTGACCGTACTGATAGATCTCTATTGCCTCTTCAAGCATGAGCTCGGTAAACACACCTCTTTCGGCAAGAGAGTGAGCCAATTCAAAATTATTTCTTGCCAGAGCGTTCCAGAAGATGACTATCGCATCGGCGCGAAGGAAAACTCTGTCGGGCTTTGCGTTGTTCAGAATTCCCGCTTTGAGCGCGAACTGATAGGGGTTGTCCCAGACGAACTCAGCCTTATCTCCGAGATCGCTGTATCCGAGCGCGCGAAGCACAAGTGTGATGAACATATAGTCGGTCATGATATGACCCTCTCCGAACTCGGTGTCGGAAATGCCCACGGTAATGCCCTCTTCGTATGCATAGCCTATGTATTTGTCAGCCCAATCGGAAACGTCGGTAAAGGGATGATCGTATTCGCCCTCAAGCGCTTCTTTTTCAACGCCTAAAAGACGGATAAGGAGCACCATTCCCTGCTCTCTTGTCAGATCCTTGTCAAGGTCGTAGCTGCTGCCCGTTCCCAAAAAGAGCTTTAAATGGTAAAGCGCATCTGCTGTGCGAAGGGGGGTGGACGAATAGCTTGCTCCCAAAACAGCAATGCCGCTCGATACTATCATAAGTGCCGCGATCAAAATAGCAATTATCTTATTTTTCATAAAATCCTCCGAGATACTGAAAGGTAACCTTGTTTTTTCGTGTGATTGCTCACTCTTCGATACAACCGGCCTTGACGAGCGCGGCAACAAATGCATCAACGTCATCAAGCGCACGCTCGCGCTCGACCTCGTATTCATTCATCAGCGCATCGGCCAATGCCTCGCGATCGCCGCCCTCTTCGAGAGCCTTGAAGAGAAGCACGCCCGAACCGTTAAGCGAGATCATTCCGTTGAAATTTGCGGCGGCCTCGCCGATGGGCAAAATGACCCATTTGGACGCTACCTGACGAAGCACGTATCCTTCTTTGATTTTCATAAACCTACCTCCTTGGCCGCTTGGCACATTGTTTGATAGCTGAGCCGTGCCGCATCGGGCTCCGGCAGATTTTTAAGCTCGAAGATGGGGATTTCTTCGATGAGTCTGTCTACAAAAGAGAGCATGAGCGAAAGGTTGCTTTCGTCCTTGAATCGGTGCAACGTCTGCGCCATAATGCTTTTGGCGGCCTCAAAACCGTTAAGACGGCGAATGGTGTTTTGTTCTCCGCGCTTTAAAAAGCATATTCCGGCAAGAGGAAGCTTCATATTTGCATTTATCCCGTCCTTGCCGCACCACGGTGTGCCGTAGGCGTAGTAAACTCCGTCAAGCTTGCGGATTGCCGGCTTGTCATCGTTGAAAACAACTGCATCTTTACCGAAGGTTTGCTGCCACAGACGGGTGTGAGTGGATTTACCCATGCCGCACGGACCGGAAAAGAGATACGCTTTGCCTTCGTACGCAACGGCTGACGAGTGGAGCATTATACCGTTGTGCTTAAGCAGCTCGCGGTAAAACTGAAAGCCCGACTCCATGTAGCATATCATTTTCTCGCTCGCGTTCGGATATCTGTCGGGTCTGTACTGATCGGATAGAATGGTGATATCGGGGCTTGATTGATCATCACTGAGATATGTAGTGCAACGCTCTTCCATATCGCCCGATATCGGAACATCGACCAAAAGATCGGCTATTTTACAGATCATGCAAATCCCCCTTTTCGCTTTATTGGTAACAATATCAGATATATAATTATACACTTTAATTCTGTGTTTGTCAACCTATGCGAATACCAATTATTGTATAATTTGAGAGTTGTTTTTTCAAAAAATCGCAAAAAAATCGCGAAAAGCTATTGACAAAGGAGGCTTTGTCTGCTATAATATATACCGTTCCGAACGAACCACACTATATATTGCCAAATAGTGTAATGGTAACACGACAGACTCTGACTCTGTTTT
>JAZSMZ010000052.1:0-2181 GCA_045536155.1 Eubacteriales bacterium | reverse complement strand
CTTCTCGCCTTTATCGGCAACGATGGAGCGGGCATGATATGCGGCAATTTCGAGCCGTGTGTCGAGCGAGGGATATTCGTAGCTTCTGCCCTCGAGTACGGCGGTGATTTCAGAAAAAATCCAAGGATTGCCGCAGCAGCCGCGAGCGATCATTATTCCGTCACATCCCGTTTCTTCAAACATACGTACAGCATCGGCCGCGCATTCAATTCCGCCGTTGCCTACAACGGGAATTGTCAGCGCACGCTTGACGTCGCGTATAACCGTATTATCGGAGGGCGGACGGTAGAGCTGTTCGCGTGTACGTCCATGCACGCAGACCATTGATGCGCCGTTTTCTTCGCAGATCGATGCGACCTCAACCGCATTTATCGAGTTTGAATCCCATCCGGCGCGAATTTTTACCGTTACGGGTATATCGAGCGCGCCTTTAACGGCGGCGACGATCTCGCCAGCAAGCTTGGGATTTTTCATAAGTGCGCTTCCGTCACCTCCGCCAACGATCTTATGAACTGGACATCCCATATTGATGTCCATCGCGTCGGGGTGGAATTTATCGCACAGCTTCTTTGCAGATGCCGCCATAATCTCGGGCTCATGACCGAAGATCTGTATCGCCATCGGGCGTTCGGGATCGGTTACCACGGCAAGCGCGTCCGATTTGCGGTCTTTAAAATGCACCGCCTTTGCCGACACCATCTCGGAAACGACATATTCCGCGCCATAGGAGCGGCAGAGCGTACGGAAAGCGTGGTCTGACACTCCCGCCAAAGGCGCGAGCATCAGACCGTGCTTTAATTCAATATTACCTATTCGCATTTAAATCAATATCTGAAAATGGAGGCGTATTTCTTGTGTGCGGCCTCAAGATCTTCCGATGCTTCGCTTTCATATCCGATGAGAGTGTAGGTCGCATCGATGAGGTGCGCAAACTTGGGATCGTCGAGCGCCTTGCATCTGAAGGACTGACGGGGAGAGTTGATGTCCTCACCGCTTATCTGGAAAAAGCCGTTTTCATCGCAAAGCTTCATGATGCGATCGAGCTGTTCGGGAGTGTTTCGGGTGGGCATATAGGTGATCGCATCGAAATTGTACTCCTTGAGAACTTCGATGAGTGTGTCAAGGTAATCATCTTCGAATTTCTGAGCCTTTTTATCGCCGGTTACAGACTGTCCTACGTCGCCGAGGTATGCGTATGCGGCGATTCCGCCGTATTTGTGGACCATTTCGATAAAGTCGGCAACCTTGGGGCATTCATCGGTGGCGTCAACGTAGAATTTCTCTACCATGTTGCTCTTGAGCGCGCCCAGGATATCGTATTCGTAGTAGTCGGGAGTTTCGTTTCCTGCCGCGATCTGCGCTTTGACCTTATCGGAAAGCTCAAGCTTCATTTCGTTTACAAGGAAGTTAAGGACCTCATCGGGAGTCTTGTAGATGGATGTGATCTTTTTAGTGAGCGCGAAAAGGATATGGCGCTCGGTTACCGATCCGCCCTTATCATAGTCGGATATGGGAAGAACATCTGCATCAAAATCGAGTGAGAGTCCGTAGGGGGAAACAAGGTCGGTGATGTTTTTGCACATCTTGCGATTGCGCTCATTTCTCTTTTCGCGATAGGGTGCGAAAAAGTCGTTTACCTTCTCAATATTCTGGTGAGGGATACCGTGCATTGCAACGTAGGCAACGCTCTTCTGGTCGGGATTGTTGATTCGTTTTCCGTTGAGAGCGGTCATAGACATATCAACTCTGCATTCAACTCCGCAGGTGACAGGCATGCCAATAATCTCTGCTGCTGCGAGGAATTCTCTCGATCCGCCTGCCGAGTCATGGTCCATGATACCCGCAGTCTTTAGGCCGTTTTTCCATGCCATGTAGAGCGCGGCAGTGGGATTATAAGGCGAGAAAGAATAGGTTGTGTGAATGTGATTATTAACGTAAATAGTGTCCTCGGGAGCGGGCAATTCGCCTGCGTCTGTTTTAGCTTTTATTTCGCGCAATTCGTCGAGTGTCATCGTATTTCTCCTTGTATTTTATCGATATTATAGTTTAAATATACTTAACTATAATGATACTACAAAGCGGCATTATTGTTGTTACGAATATGTAAACATTGCCCTCTTGTCATGATGCAAAAACACCGGATTTCGTCATGAAATCCGATGTTTTTTACTGTTTTATTCC
>JAZSMZ010000063.1:0-3528 GCA_045536155.1 Eubacteriales bacterium | reverse complement strand
TTTTGCTGATAGCACCACAGTCAGCTATCTCCAACAAGTAATCGGTAAAACGATATAAAAATTATCCCCTCGGAGCAATCCGAGGGGATTTTTTATACACTATTGCTTTTTTTTGAAAATTTGATATAATTATAATGTACTGCATTAAGCGTTTGATAAAGCATACACTATAATAAAGATAATTAAATTTCGAAAGGTTTCAGCATGAAAAAGAAAAATAAATCGTTTTGGGCAGGTATAGGTCTGGGTCTTGGTGCAGCGGGCGTTTTCGGCGCGCGCCATTTCCTTTCCAAGATACTTGTCAATTTTGCGCTCGACCGCGAGATGCCCAAACAGCCGATCGCGACAAAAAAGAGAGTTAATCCCAAAAAGAATCCGATAATTTCGTCGGACGAAATAAAAGTGCTCTCCGAAAATCTGCAAAGCAACGTATCCGAAACGGTCGAGATCACCGCATACGACGGCATCAATCTTGTAGGCCATATCCGTCACTGCGAAAATCCCAAGCGAATCATCGTTGCAATGCACGGCTGGCGCTCGTCATGGGATCACGATTTCGGCGGCATTACCGATTTCTGGCATGAAAACAACTGTACGGTGCTCTTTGCAGAACAGAGAGGACAAAATGCCAGCGGCGGCGACTACATGGGATTCGGTATCATCGAACGCTACGACTGCCTTGAATGGGTCAAGTTCATCGATGAGAAGTTCAACTCCCGTCTTCCCATTTACCTTGTCGGCATATCGATGGGAGCATCCACCGTTCTTATGACCAGCGCACTTGATCTGCCCGCAAGCGTGCGCGGCATCGTTGCCGACTGCGGCTTTACCTCACCCAAGGACATCTGGAAACACGTAGTCGAAAAGAATTTCCACATCCCCTATGGATTTATCTCATCCAATATTGACAAAGCATACAAGGAGATCGCCGACGCTGAGTCGAATTACTCCTGCGAGGATGCGCTCAAAGACTGCAAGGTGCCCGTATGGTTTATCCACGGCACTGCTGACGACTTTGTACCGATCGAGATGACGTACCGCAACTACCTTGCCTGCCCCACCGAAAAGGAGCTGATGGTAGTACCCGGTGCAGATCACGGCACGAGTTATCTGCACGAAAAAGAAAAGTATCATGAGATCGCCAAGCGATTCTGGGCAAAATGCGAAAGCAAATGATTATTTAATTATAAAATCACCGATCTGACCAATCGGTGATTTTTTATTTTTTATCATTTTATCATAATATAGATAATAATCGAACTGCTATGTGAGCATAATACCTATATTACCGTGATAAAATATTCACTGATTTTTTTGCGAATATTCAATCGATACTGTTTTTGTATAAATTTACATTTCGATGCATAAAAAAGGGCAATTTAGCGTTGTAAAACGATGAATATTTGCCTTCTCTGATTATGCATAAATGTGAACTTATTTATGTCTAAACATTCCAAATTAGGCAATATTTCATTAATAATTGACACTTGCTTGCATGGTATGCACGTATTTTTGTGCAATTTGCACATTTTTCGAAAATAAGTTTATGCAGTAAGGCAATTCAATTTCTGTTGACTTATCGGAGATTTTAAGGTATCATAATCTAAGGGGTTGAAGCTTGTTTTTGACCCGTTTCAAGAAAACCACACAGGGGGTAAAAATGAATAAAGTTATTCTCGAAATGAAAAAAATCGACAAAAAATTTTCTGGCGTTCATGCCTTAAAAGGCGTCGATTTTGAATTGAGAGAGGGTGAAGTTCACGCGCTGATGGGTGAAAACGGAGCCGGAAAATCGACACTTATGAAAGTGCTCTGCGGCATCTATACCCGAACCTCCGGTGAAGTAATTCTGTTTGACAAGCCGGTTGATTTTCATACTATAAAGGAATCACAGGACGCAGGTATCAGTATCATTCACCAGGAATTGAACATGATGAACCACCTTACCGTCGCTCAGAACATCTACATCGGACGCGAGCCGATGATCGGCGGTATATATATTGACGATAAAAAGATGGAAGAAGATGCCCGTCTTCTCTTCGAGAAGATCGGTATCGACATCGATCCTTCCGCTACCGTCGGTTCTCTTACCGTAGGTAAGCAGCAGATGGTCGAGATAGCCAAGGCCGTTTCGCACGATTCCAAGATCCTCGTGCTCGACGAGCCTACCGCCGCCCTTACTCAAACCGAGGTTGAGGAGCTGTTCAAGATAATGAACGACCTCAAGGAAAAGGGCATCGGCATGATCTACATCTCTCACCGTATGGATGAGATCAACCGCATCTCCGACAGAATCACCGTCATGCGCGACGGCGAATACGTCGGAACGCTGATAACCAGTGAGACCACCAAGGACGAGATCGTTAAGATGATGGTTGGACGCGTTATCTACGGCGACAAAAAAGAGGAAAGCAAAGTACCCGAAAATGCACCCGTAGTTCTTGAGGTCAAAAACCTCAATCGCGGAAGCGAGATAAAAGACGTAAGCTTCAAGCTCAGAAAGGGCGAGATCCTCGGATTTTCCGGTCTTATGGGCGCGGGACGCACCGAAGTTGCGAGAGCTATCTACGGCGCTGACGCAGTCCAATCGGGCGAGATATACATCAACGGCGAAAAGGTTGATATAAAAACTCCCCATCAGGCTGTTGCACACGGTATTTGCTATCTTTCGGAGGACAGAAAGCGTTACGGACTTATGCTTGACAAGTCGGTTGCGGAAAACTCTGTTTTAAGCTCGCTTGACGACTACATCAAGTTCGGTTGGATCAACGATTCGAAGATCGAAAAGGATGCCGCCGAATCCAATGCAAAGCTTAAAACCAAAACTCCTTCGGTAAAACAGCTGCTTCGCAACCTTTCGGGCGGTAATCAGCAAAAAGTTATCATCGCTCGTTGGCTGCTGAAAAATTCCGATATTTTCATCTTTGACGAACCGACACGCGGTATCGACGTCGGCGCGAAGAGTGATATGTACACTTTGGTAGAAGAGCTCGCCAATCAGGGAAAATCGATAATCGTTATTTCCTCCGAGCTTTCCGAAATACAGCGACTCAGCGACCGAGTAATCGTAATGTGCGAAGGACGCATAACAGGCGAGCTCGACATCAAAGATGCAACTCAGGAAACAATTATGGCATACGCTACAATGAGAGGTGAATAAACTTGAAAAACAAGAAGATTTTTAAAGGAAGCGTGGGCCAGAATATAATTACCATCGTCGCTCTGGCCGTACTCGTAGTTATATTTGCAGCCCTTAACCCCAACTTCCTCAGTAAATACAATATCGTAAGTATGGCGCAGTCGCTTGCTCCCTACGCGATCATGGCACTCGGTGTTACATTTGTTATCGCAAAGTCGGAGGCCAAGCGGTCTTAGGAAGACAACACTTGAAACCAACTCCTTGGCTCACAGAACGACATGGCTACGATCCGACTTCCCAACTTCCTCAGTAAATACAATATCGTAAGTATGGCGCAGTCGCTTGCTCCCTACGCGATCATGGCACTCGGTGTTACATTTGTTATCGCA
>JAZSMZ010000005.1:0-22652 GCA_045536155.1 Eubacteriales bacterium | reverse complement strand
GAAAAACGAGAGTTACTGGATGCTATCACACAATACTGTTTGGGCAAAGGATATTCTCGGAGTTCTATATGGACTTTCTCAAGCGAACCGGACGCAAACTATTCATCCATGACCAGAGATAACTTTCTCGGATTCGGTTGTTCTGCTACAAGCCTATTCAAAGGGCAATTCAAAATCAATACTTTTGATGTGGAGTCCTACTGCGAAAGGATTCGTTCCGGCAACCTCGCCACATCATTGACAATTCGCTTTACCAAACGGCAACGAATGATTTACTGGCTGTTTTGGACGGCATACAGTACAAGAGTAAATGCACGTGATTTTGAAAAATTCTTTGGTGTGCCGTTAAAAAAAATGTATGGATTTGAGCTTTGGGTTGCAAAGCGATTAGGGTTCATCAAAGAACACGATGGTATTTATGAAATGACACTAAAGGGTGCGTTTTACTATCACTACTATGAGAATTTTTACACGTTGTCTTATATCGACAAGATGTGGAGGATCATGCGAAAAGAAGCGTTCCCCGAACAGATCAAGCTGTAAAAGGATTGTGAAACCACTTTGGCAGATACCGGAGATCGCATGAGCGCCAATAATCCGAAAAGTCGGCAAAGCCGGATTTTGCAAAAAATCTCAGAGTTTATACTCGACAGGTCCGGCGGTAAACGCAAGCAGAAGGTACATATCGAACATAACCTTGTTGGCTACATTCCCGTGATAAAAACGGAACAGGCATGATCTAAATCATGCCTGTTTCAAGAAATTCGCATATTACTGTTTTGCGGCCACCGAACACTTACGGTGGTTTTTTATTTGTCAGCAAATAAGATATTCTTTTTTAGTTCAAAAACTGTCCTTAAGCGTAAGCCCATTTTGACAGACCGTTTTTTATTTTTTATCAAATATCGCGTTATTTTTCGTTATTTTTGGTTTTTTGCATCTCTATCAAGCCAAAAATCACGCAAGCGAGCGATATCACTATTATCGATGATGCGATAAAAATCGCGCAGTTTGCGAAAAACGCCTGGGGAAGGGCGACGATTATCTCGTCGGTGTACGGGTTGAACATCCAGTTTTCTTTGCCGGGAAAAAAGATCTTGTGAAAGATAATAAAGGTGGTGTCGAAATCTATCGAAGCAACAGCCGCAATAGCGGCAAATATCACGAAGGGTAGTGCGCCGCACGTCAAAAGAATGTGCGAGCCGAACGGTCGGCACATCTTGAATACTCCCTTCGCCGCCAGAATAGCAAGAACGGCGATCGCCGCAAAAGATATCAAAAGAAGGGCGGTGTCCAGGGTAAAGAGAATTTTGCAGTCGGCAAAATGGCTCTTTCCCTCCTCGGAGTATTCAAATACTCCACTGCCGAATTCCTTGTTCGGAAGCGTCAGATAATCGAGCACCTCGTCGTAGGCATCCCGAATATCTTCTGCCGATCTTCCCGTGCGCTCGACTAAATTGTAAGGCTCAATATGAGCATAGTAAAAGGGACGTATGTAGATCGGCAGCGCTATTGAAGCGCTGATGATAAAGAGTACCGTAAAAATGACAAAAAGTAATGAAAGCAGCTTGTTTTTCACACGTTTGTCCTCCTTTTTACCCGAACGGTGATTACAGCATGGCATTTTCGCAAAGCCATCTTGCCACTCCGCTGTCCTCGTTTGATCCGATGATCTCGTCTGCCTTTTGTTTGACCGCTTCGTTTGCATTGAGCATTGCGATCTTTTTGTCGCTTGCTTCATACATGGGAAGGTCGTTTAAGTTGTCGCCGAAGCAGACAACGTAGTCAAAGCCGCAATACGCCTTGAGGTATTCGAGCGCGCTTTTCTTCGAGGCCTTTTCGGAGAATATCTCCATATACCAGCTCCGGTCCTTCGAGTAGATGTCGGGATATTTTTCGACGCGCAGTCCCTCGATATCCGATATCTCGCCATACAGCCTCTCGATGTTTTCTTTGCAGTCAAGACAGCAAAAATAGATGATGTCGGATGATGCCGCTCTCAGATCGTCGAGACGGGTGAATTTTTTGCCGTAGTTTTGCACCCTCTCGTCAATAAAATCCTGCATGGCAGAGCTTGTGATTCTGTCGTAGTAGGTCATGAGAGTATCCTTTTCAAGTCCGTACATAAAGGCGGAAAGTCCGAGGCGGTTCAGCGAATCGATGACCTTGTTTTTGGCATCTTCGGAAAGAAGGGCCTTGTTTATGCATTTTTTTGTTTTAAAATCGTAAACGATAACACCGTTCATCAGTATTATCGGAATATTCAGCCTGATGTCGCCGAGTAAACGGTCGCAGGTGGCGGCGGTACGCGCAGTTGCAACCGAAAAATTGAGTCCGTTGTCGATAAGACGGTTGATCGTGTTTACGGTGTACTCGGAAACGGTCGCATCCGGTAAAAGAAGAGTACCGTCGAGATCGGAAATATACAGTGTTTTGGACATTGTTTTTGCTCCTTTTTGGGGAAAGATGTCGGTAGTGATTATATAATATTTTTGCTCAATTAATGTGAATACAAAGTTAATTTATTTGTTTTTTATAAGAAAAAATATTTTTGATATAAAAAGATACAGAAATTGAAACATATTGAGGGTATAATATATATACGATCAATTTTGAAAGAGGGATAAATCTATGCGTCAAAAGATAATGCGATTCATGTACGGACGGCGCGGAGTTGACGAGCTTGGCAGATTTCTTTTGGGTGTTTGGTTCGTGCTTTCGGTTTTGAGCATCTTTGTCGACAGCTATATTTTAAGCGCCGTACAGTTCATACCGTCCATCGCTTTCTTTTATCGGGTATTTTCCCGCAATCTTCAAAAGAGGGATGCCGAAAACCGCGCGTATCTGAAATGCCGCAATAAGTTAAAGGATTTTTTCAAATTTCAAAAGCAGAAGTTTTGCGAAATAAAGACACACAGATATATAAAATGCCCGGGCTGCAAAGCAACGCTGCGCGTTAAAAGAGTTATAGGAAAGCACACGGTAAATTGCCCCAAATGCAAAAACAGATTTGAAACGAATATCCGGCTTTAAAAAACACTGCCCCGTAAGGCAAAACCTTGCGGGGAAGTATTTTAGCGAGGTAAATAACGGTCAGTTCCACATCATCAGCTGATAAAAGTCATAGCTTATCAAAAGTGACAGAATGAGTATGCATACAACGTATACAATTCTCAGCCACATTTTGCTTTTGGGTATTCTTTTGGATAAAAATGCGGAAATGACGGTTGCGCACATTGAGATAAACAACCAGAACAGCGCGGTGAAATCGTTGGCGTTAAAATACGAGTGAATTATGTTTCCGTATTCATCGCTCTTGGGGCATCCGCAGCCAAAGATGTCGACAATAAATGCGCTGTTTGCCATTTGATACGGAATAAACAATATTACAAACAGCAAAAGCGGGGTTGCCAGAATTGCAATGGTCTTTATATTTTCCTTTTTTGTCTGATCCATGTTATTTTGCTCCTTTGTCATATCCTTCAGCGTCATTTTTTCATTTCGATCTTCCATACATCGGAAATATTCTCGCCGATAATAACTCTTCCGCCTTCGCTCAGCGCGTAGTTTCCGTTAGTGCTGTTTTGCATTATTGCGGGGCTGACGGCAAATTCACCTGCGCCTGCGGCGCGGATGAGGTAGCTTACGTTGCCCGAAACACTTCTCTCGGTTCTGCCCGAAATGTACTTTTCGGTGGGATTGTACATGCCGATATATCCGTGCATCATCTGGGAATCGTCATTTGAGAGATATGCGTAAGAGTATTTGTCGGTATCGGATCCGTTGGCCTTCTCCTGATATGCGCCGTAATAGCGGGCACCCGAGGGGATTCGGTCAAAAAGGGTGTAATTTAAATGATTTGAATCGAAGGTGACGGTGTAAGAAATGGTCACCTTGTAAAGACCGCGGGAAAGATCGTAAGGTTCGATCGTCTTTTTAAGCGTCGCCTTTTCGTCTTTGCCGTTTTCGGCGAGCGCTTCGCTTACCGAGCCTAGGTAGCTCGTTTTGACGATAATATCATCATCAGATCTCACCTTCAGCGATTCGAATGCCGCCTTGCCGAGGCATAGTCCGCAGCCTTCGGAGGCTTTCAAGCTGATCTTTTCAAAATCGCCGCCGTCGACCGAGTATTCGAAAGTCACCTCGGCAGCTCCCACGGGGTAGAAGCATTTGACGTAGGATGCCATTTCGAGGGTGTAGAGATCGAGTGAAGACTGACGCGACATGATATGTTTCGCCATACCGAGCGCACGGGAGGAATCAATATATGATGCACTCATAAGGGCGAGGGCGGTAAGACGTATCGATTCTTCGGTGCTTGCGGCAGCGACGTAAACGTCGCCGTCGTCGACGATTATGCCGTCCAGCGCAAGTGAGTACAGCTCACTTGCCGAGGAGTAGTCGCCAATAATAGCCAGTGCAAATGAGAGGTACAGCTTTGCTTCGAGCGACAGCTCGTAGGATGCAAAGGTGAGAATGTCGCGCAGTACGGGCTCGCCGAGAGCGGCAAGCGTCAAAAGGCAAGCCGACAGCTCAACATCGCTCTGATAGCTGTGCTCGCGGATCATCTCGTCGCATATCGATATGAGCATGGTCTTGCCGTTTGCCGAGATAAGCTCGGGGGATATTGCCGCGATCTTGGCCGTCAGTACGATGTCGCCCTCGGAATAGGACATGAGAGGAATTAGTCCGTTTGAAGAATAGGATGACACCGTTTTCTTGATCTCGTCAAGCTGCTTTTGGTTCCACTTGCCGGTGCCGAATATGGCATCGTGTGCCATTTCGGCGACGTATCTCGCGGCGAGAGCATCGGTGCGGTTGCAGCTTTGCGAAAGGATATATCCGACAATGTCGAGGTAATCGGAGTATGCGGGATTGACGAAGGTGAGGTATACGGGGTAGAGAGTGGGAGAAACGGAAGAAAGCTCATCAATGCCAAGCGTGCGGTTGACCGTCATGCTGATGCCGTCGGGCGCGACGTTGAAGGGAAGCTTGACGCCGTCGGAGTATTCGCCCGAGATGGCTTTTACTGTAAGACAGTAGCTGCCCGCGTCGCATTTGTCGAGTATGATGTGGCTGTATTCTCCGCAAAGGCCTTCGACGGTCATTTCGTCAATAATATTTCCGTCGTAGTCGGTAAGAGCGGCAAGATATGATACCTTATTACCCGCCGTAACACCGCTGCCGTAGACGCGCACATTAGCCGAAATATCGTCGCCGACGACGTAGGTATCCGAAAGGGATACGTTCAAAAAGAAGGGGAGAGTTGCAATAAGTGAGCTTGTGGTGCTGCCCACGCAAACTTCGTCCGCCGAGCTTTCGGCAGTGTATCCGACAGCGCTGATGCGCCATTCGGTGATGTTGTCGGGGATTTTGAATTTTATGGTTGCACGGCCCGATCGGTCGAGAGTTACCGATTCGAATAAGGGATTGTCGGCAAAGTATTCGCGCAGAGTGACTTTGTCGAAATCGCCCTCTGCGCGATTCTGACCCTTGCCCGTCTCTTCGGGCATGGCTTCGTCGGCCGATTCGGTTTCCACCGTAAGATCGTCCTTCATCATGCCGTTTGCCGAATAATAGTAGTAGCCTGCCGAGTAGTTAAAGCAGTCAAAACGGCTGTTTATCGCTGGAGAGGGGATATACAGCTCGAAAAAGTCGCGCAGTGCGTTAAGCTCCTGATCTCCCAGAGCAAAGCAGGCTTCGTCAACGATTCCCACTTTTATCTTCGCTCCCGATGCCGCTTTACCGTCGGCGGTGCGCGCGGTAATGCTTACTGTGCACTCCTCGCCCAGCTTAAATGTGTCAGAGTCGGGGCTGACGGTAATATCAAGCAGGTTTTCGCTTTCGTAGTCGTAGCCGGGCGCATCGAGATAAACTGTCTGCACCTTCCGTCCGTCGAAAACGGCGGCCTTTATGCGTACTCCGAAAATGAAATCGGGATTGTATAAAACCTTAAAAGAACCGTTTGTAACAGCACATTCGTATATGCCGCCGTCCTTTGCGGTATAAACTGTGTGAATGATCTTTTTGTCGCTTATAGCGTCAAGACCGTATTTTAAGGTGTATTCCACACTCTCGCCGTTTTTGACAAATCCGCTTCCCTCATGCGACGATTCGAGGCGGTAGTAGTCTCCGCCGATGTTGAGATGGTAGTTGCTCTGATTTTTTACCGCGCTCGAGTGGAGCTTTACGGTGGCGGAATTCTGAGCGTCGTAGTAGGATATTTCGTAGAAATAGCTGCAGTCGTTTTCGCGCTCAAGACAGGGGAGGGTGATCTTTCCGTTTTCAAAGCTGTAAACCTTAGAAGAAACGGTGCTTTCAACACTTCGGTAATAGTAGGTCTTTTCTGTCTTTTTGGTTATCGGATTGTACTGCGAAGAGTTTTCGGTTTTTATATAGGTTATCTTTTTGAGTATTGCGGTCACCTTTCCGTCGGCAGGATCTCCGATGCAGTTTTCGGGGAAAACGCGCCACGAAAGGTCGTCTTCGGTCAAAAGGTTCGATGTGTCAAACTCGTTTAAAAGCACGCTGACGCTCTCGCCTTCATAGACAGATCTCAGGTAGTATTTGCTCTGGAAATAAACGGTGTCGGCACTCGTGTCGAGCGATACGTTTTCGTATCCCGTGAGGTGGGCCGAGGCGTAGACTGTCGAAGGCGATGTCGAGTGTATTCTGATCGCTGCGCAAACGAAGGGGATAACTATCTGTCCGTTTTCGTCGGTCACACCGCTGAACGTCTTTTTAAGGAATTCGTCGCAGTAGACGGAAAAGGACAGACCGGGAGCGGGGGTGCCGTCGAAGAAGGAGGCATTGAGGGTCAGAGTACCAGTGTCTCCGAATTCGTAAAACATACGGTCAAAGGAAAGCGATGCGGTGTATACCGGCTTTTCTTCGGCGGTAACGTAAACGTATTTCGATGCTACGCTGATGCCGTTTTCGTCGGTGAAATTCATATGAATACCGCTTCGGTAGTAGGCAACGTAGTCTTCGTATGAAAAGCTTCCTTCAAAGCTGCCGTCGGGATTGACTTTTATCTCCTGCTTTGTCGGCGAAAGCGAGGTGGTAAGATAAAGGTGTTCGGGTATGGCGGTGTCCTCAAAGACGGGGGATATCATTCCCGAGAAGTTCACGCGGTCGCTTGAAAAATACGTTTCACGGTCGGTGTAGATAAAAGAAGCATACCGAGGTCTGTTAATATCGCGGTTGAGCGAGGAAAGGCATAAAACAAGCGAATTGTCCACGATTACAAAGGTGCGGTTGGCATCGGGAAAGTCGGATGTTATAAGATGCGCAATTCCGGCGCTGTCGGTCTTTGTCTCAATTTCGGTATACGCGCTTTCGGTGTTTTCAACGTCCCAGCCGTCGGGAGAAGTGAAAAGAGATGCTCTTATATCAATGTTTTCGACCGATCTGCCCGAAACCGAGTTGATCCAGATAAGAGTGTTTCCCGAACTTTCGGTGTAAACGGTATAGTCGGATACCGAAACGAAGGCCTGCAGCTCGCCGCTCATCTTCATATCTCCCAGCGAGGCGGTGGGAGTGAGACAGACGAGATAGCTGCCCTCGTCGAGCGCGGGAAGGGATACATAGCGGTCGCTGTAATACCTGTCTCGCTCGCTTACGGGAGTTACCTTTTCGTCATATACCAAGGTGAGCGCTTTCGTGTCGTAAAGGTATTTTTCACCCGAATGGGCGAGATCGACTATGTTTGCCATGGCGTCCTTCATCGCAGAGACAGCAGAGTCTGCATCGCTGAAACGGTAGACCTTTACACGGGCGTCGCCGTGCTTTATGTCGTTTGAATTTTTGGCGTAGTAGTTGAGACGGTATGTCAGATACATCGAATCGCCGGGCGCAAAAACGGGCATCGATGTGCCGATGTCAAAGCGGTAGGTCACGTCGTTTTCATCGACCTCTTTGGGCGATGTGCGAAAACGCAGTGTCATATCCTCGCCGAGCGTGCGGCCGCTCTGACCGGTAATATCGCCCGAGATAGTGACATAATACACGGTATTCAGCGAAAGCTTGTTTTTTGGTATAAAAACAATGGTCTTTTTGTCGGGATAAAGCATAAATTCGCCTTTGACCGAAGGGGAGAGCGATATATATTTGCCCATCTCACTCAAAGTGTGACCGACTGCTTCGGTAAAACGAAGCTCGATTCCGCAGTCGACGGGTACGTCGAGCGCATCGTTTGCGGGGAAGGCCGAATCGAGAGAGAAAACCGATTCGGTCTGGAAAGCGAACGACGAAATGGGATTGTCTATGCCTACCGACAGACGGTAAACGGTATTTTCCTTGAGGGCAGACGAAGGAGTGAGCGTGTATTCGCCCTCACTCTTTTCGGTGCATCCAAAGTTTATCGAGGGGGAGGATACGATGTATTTCAAAACGTCCTCTGCCGAACATTCGCCTGCGGTTTTTACCGTAAAGGTGGTGTCAAGCTTCAAAAGACCGCCCTCGGACTTGTCGGCGCTGATATACGCGCCCGAAAGAGAGGCGGGAATGTCTTCGCGGCTGTATGAGGGCGTATATCCGACATTGCCGATATCCGTTTTCCCTTCATTGAAGATTAAGGGTACCTTGTATTCGTTTTTTTTGTTTGACAAATAGTTTTCTCCTTGAACAGAACATGAAATGAGACCGGGCAAGAGCAAGGTTGTGCATATTATTGCCGATATCATGCGTAAAAAGTTCTTCTTTTTCATAATGTTACCTCGTAATCGAACAAAGGGTATGGTCTTTCTTACGGTGTGTATGACGGATAGAACATAAAAATGTTCCATTTATGTGAATTTTTTTGAACGTATTACATAAAATGATTTAACAAGGTAAATGCCTAAAATACAAAAAAGCGGGATCTGATCCCGCTTTTTTAACTATTTGCTTTATATTCTTTATATTAATGATGTTAATGTATCGCTGTCAGCTTGATAATAAGTCTTACGTCATCATCTTTGGCGGCTTTGTTGCGGCGTATCGCCGAGCACTTTTCGCACTTGTGAATGATTATATATCCCTTTTTCGGGTCGGTGACGGCACCTATCGGGCGTAAAATTCCGCCGCAGTCGGATGCGCGGTCGCCCGGATTGATATCGAGATGCAGCGAGCAAAGGCAGTATGGGCAGTGATTGCGCGAGGTGTATCCGAGAGGGGACACCTCCTTGCCGCAGGCGGCGCAGATAAATCCGCTGTCATTTTTGGTAAAGCGTTTGTTTTCCATTGTATATCAATCCTTTCGGTCAAATCGGGTCATTAATTAATATGATATTTCAATTATTTTACCAATGGTTGAACAATATGTAATAATTTATACATATTTATTTGGTATCATATCTTCTATCGTGAAATAGAGTCGGTTTTTGTGCCGACAACAAAAGATATCAGAAAGGTAAAAACAAAGATGTTCAATTCCAAGAAGTTTATATCTATTATCATCGCAGTTATTATGATGTTCGCTCTTTCCACCGCAGTATTCGCATCCGAGACTGCAGTTGAAGGCGAAGAGACCGACGCTTTAGTTATCATGGCTACCGGCGAAGCAGTAGACGATACCGCGGCTGCCGACGAAGAGCAGGAAACTGTTGAAGAGACCGCTGACGAGCATGAAGGTCACGATCACGAAGAAGAGACCACAACCGAGAACAAGATCGTTGTATCCGATGTATCCAACATTATCGGTATCGTTGTTGCAATCGTTCTTCCCATCGCGGCTATCGTCGTTATCATCGTTCTCGTTCCCAAGAAGAACGCTCCCAAGAAGAAATAATAGCATTTAAAAAAGCAAAACAGCGATGCGACAGCGCATCGCTGTTTTTATTATACGGTCGGACAATGCTTTTGTCAAGCAAAGGCTCAAAAAGCATTTTTTTCAATTAGATGATATATTGAAATCAAATTAACATAAGATTGGTGAAAAGTGTGAATTTGTACGCTTTTTTACTTTACTTGAGTTAGAAAAAAATACATATTGGTAAAAAATATTATAAATAATACGGCAAATTATGTTGACAAGATACAACAAAATATGGTATACTAATCCTACCAAGTTGCCGATATTTTATGTAAAGAAAGCGAGGGATGGATATTGAATTACTGTGTCGATGTTATGGTAACCTCGTTTAAAGGCGGTGTCGGAAAGTCGACGATAACCGCAAATCTTGGTATGACTCTGGCCAAGCGCGGCAAGCGGGTGCTTGCACTCGACTGCGATTTCAACATGCGGTGTCTTGACCTGATTTTGGGCCTTGAAAGCCACATTATATACGATATTTGCGACGTCTGCCGCGGATCCGTCCCCTTTTCAAAGGCGGTAATAACCGACCCGCGATCGGAAAATTTCTTCTTCTGTCCCGCACCATATGCCAACGGCGAGATGGTGAGCGCACCCCGACTTCGCGAGGTGCTCGAGCAGGCGGCAGAGGAATATCAGCTTGACTATATTCTTATCGACACGCCCGGCGATATGAGCCCGATACTCGACAGCGTTGCCGATGCCAGCGATAAAGCGCTGATTGTGGCAACACATCAGCCCACGTCGATACGTGCCGCCGAGAAGACGAGCAGCATTTTAAGCGACAAGGGAATCGCTGACCGCCGTCTGATAATCAATAATTTCGATGCAGCTGCAGTGCGCCGAAAGGTCCGCCCGGGCATTATCGATATAATCGACCGCACCTACGTCCAGCTTATCGGCGTAATTCCCGCATCAAACGAGCTTGCCGAGCTTCAGGAGAGCGGATCGCTCGTCGACACCATACCGAACAGCGACGTCAAGGCCGCATTCGACAATATGGCAAAGAGGCTTGAAGGTCAGAGCGTGCCTCTCTTTGAAAATTTCGGCGGACGCTATAACTCAGTAAAACTTAAATAATCGACATATTTGAGAACCCCGACTCAGAAGGGAAAGGAGATTGCTCCGAGGCGCGAGCCTTGATGAGCAAGAGTATAAAAATGGAAATAGCTATTATTGCTGACGATAAGAAAAAAGAATTGATGGCGCAGTTCTGCATCGCCTATTGCGGTACGCTCAGCCGCCACACCCTTTGTGCTACAAGCAGCACGGGCAAATACATATCCGATGCTACCGGACTTAAGATCGAGCGATTCCTCCTCGGCGAGTACGGCGGCGCGCAGCAGATAGCATCCCGCGTTTCGTACGACGAGATCGACCTTTTGCTCTTCTTCCGCGATACCTCTCCCAATGCCGACAACCGCGAGGTGGAGAGCAATCTTTTGCGCCTTTGCGACATTCACAACGTACCCGTTGCCACCAATATTGCAACGGCTGAGGTCCTCGTTCGCGCGCTCGATCATGGTGATCTCGACTGGAGAGAGATCGTCAATCCCGTTTCCGAATACAACCGCCGCAAAAAGAGCAGACTTCAGTAAGCAAAAATCAAAAGAGGCCCTACGGCCTCTTTTTTATTTTATCAGCTTGAATATAAAGTTCTTTTTGACGTTGATGGCGTGAATGGGACAGAGCTCCTGACAGCAGAAGCAGCGTATGCACACCGATCGGTTGATCTTGGGGCGCTTTTTCATTTTGCCGCCTATCTTCATCTCCTTCATCTCGATCGCCTTGGGCGGACAGACCTCGGCACAGCGTCCGCATCCGACACATTTTTCAAAATCGACCTTCGGACGGGGAGCGAGAAAGGAGGGAATGTAGTTGAACCACTTTTTAAGGTTGGTGTCGGGCATTAAGAGATCCTTTACTCTGAAATTGTCCGCTCTTTCACCGATGACTTCGACGTCACCGCTCGATTTCGGGCAGAGCCCGCGCGATGAAGCAAAGTCGAGCATCTTGACGCACTCGATCTCGTCACCCTCGCAGAGTGCGATGATGCGCGTGGCCACAAGGTCGGCGGCGAATGGATTGAAGGAAGTGAGAATACAGCCCATATGACGGGGTCTTCCGCCTGTCGGACCGTTGCCCTCCATGCCGAAAACGGCATCGGTTATGCACAAAACGGGCTTTGAGTCGCATATTGCCTGCGTAAGATCGACCAGCGCACGCATAAACTCGGTCTGATCGGGGAAGCGCGCATGCTGCTCGGCCTTGAACACTCCCGGAACACAGCCGAAAAGGTTTTTGGCGTTGGCCGAAAGCTGAGTCAACGTGTGTGTTTTAAGCTTGCAGATGTCTACGATGATGTCGCAGTCAAGAATGGGAGTGATGATCTCAAAATATCTCGACGCCTCGCCCTTGGGCGCCTCAAAGGAGCGGTAGGAGAGGTCGTAATTGAGCGAAGCCCCCGCCCTATCGGCAGCCTCGGCAGTACCGGTGACACGGTAGAGATTTTTCAAAACAGCCTCGGTGTAAAGTCCGCCGGGACTCTCGGCGATCATAACACTGCCACCGCGCTCGGCTATTATCTTTGCCGCACAGTATGTAACGGACGGATGGGTGGTAATGGCATGATCGGGAGACGTTGCCTCAACGAGGTTGGGCTTTATAACTACCTTCTTGCCCTCAAAAAAGCTTTTGTCGGCGCCGAGGGTGTCAAAATGGCTTGACAGGATAGAATATATTTTTTCTTCGTCATAATCGGCACAGCCGTTAAGACAGACTCTCAAATCATTATTCATAGAGATAACCTATACGATTTGTTTAAAATCAATAAAAAATGTACTTTTATATTATAACATAAGAATTTTATTTTGGCAATATTAATTTTTTATCCATTGTAAAAGGCATAATTTTGTGATATAATCTATTTATTAGTATCCTTTTTTAACAAAAACATTTTGTGAGCGTTAAAATGAAGATTAATTGGAACAAAAAATATACTACTATTGCAATATATGCTCTGGGCGTTGTTGCCATTGCAACGCTCGCGTTGGTCGTGCTTTTGAATCTTGGCACGATCGGTCAGGGCCTTTCGAAATTCGTGTCGATAATAAATCCGCTTATTATCGGATTTATTATTGCATATCTTGTCAACCCGATGATGAAGGTGTTTGAAAACAGGGTATTCGCATTTTGCGATAAGGGCAAAAAGCGTCCCGCTCTTAAACGGGTGCTCTCCATTGTCCTCAGCTATCTCGTATACATCACCTTTATCGTGCTGATATTCGCACTGCTCATTCCTCAGCTGCTCGTAAGCTGCAATGATCTTATCAATATGCTCAGCGACGCGCTTTCGACGGTCGATTCGACTGCCGATATGCTCACGAAATATCTGCCCTTCCTCGATGCCGACAGAACGGCACAGTATATCGAGGAATTCTTCGCCGATTCATATAAGATTGTGCAGACGGTCACACCTCATCTGACCGCTTTTGTCACCTCCTTTGCCGAATACGTTAAAAATGCCTTTTTGGGTATAATCCTGTCGATCTATTTCCTCTATTCGAAGGAAAAGCTGATCGCTCAGGGCAAAAAGCTCGTCTATGCAGTATTTCCCGAGAAAAAGAGCGATTCTTTTATGGAGTTCCTTCGCTTCACCGACGGAACCTTCGGCGGATTTATAATCGGCAAGCTGCTCGATTCGCTTATCATATGCATCATCACCTTCGTGGTCCTTGCGATATTTAATATCCCCTACTACTCGCTCGTTGCGATCATCGTGGGCGTTACCAACGTGATCCCCTTCTTCGGACCCTTCATCGGAGCTATCCCCAGCGCGTTCATCATTCTCATTGCCGACCCGATAAAGGCGCTTTGGTTCCTTGTCATCATTCTCATAATCCAGCAGATCGACGGCAACGTCATCGGTCCCAAGATCCTTGGAGAAACGGTCGGACTTTCTTCTCTCGGCGTAATCGTTGCCATCACGGTAATGAGCGGACTTTTCGGCGTGGTCGGTATGTTTATAGGCGTCCCCCTCTTTGCGCTCATCTACGTTATGGCCAAGCGCTTTGTCAAGCGAATGGCCGATAAAAAGATGCAAGGCGACAGTGGTAAGGTAATGGAGGACAGCGATGAAGTTTGAAAGAAACGACAAGTATAACACCATCGCGGCCTATGCCCTTATTGTGATCATAAGCTCGGGCATAATCGTCACGCTGCTCTTCAACCTCGGTGCCATCTGGAATGCGATAATGTCGCTTATAGGCATATTAAAGCCTCTTATCTACGGCTTTATCATGGCATTTGCCTTTTATCCGCTTCTTGTTCTGTTTGAAAAACGGGTTTTCGCCTTTTTGACAAAGAGAAAGCCAAGGGAGAAAAAGCCGATAAAGGTCCCGAAATTTCTGAAGAGATTTTTCGGCGAAACGGTTTGTGTAAAGAAAAAGAAAAAGATAAATTGGTGCGCTGTTCTTTCGCTTGTCTGTACCTATCTCGTCGTTTTTGCGGTGATAGTCGTGTGTATGGCGACAATCATACCTCAGGTCGGACAGAGCTATAACGATCTTATCGATAAGATTCCGGGATACATCGATACCGCGCAGGGATTTATCGATAAAGCCACCGAAGAGATCCCCGTTATCGATATATTTTTCCGCAATCCCGTTATGAATACCGCCGAGCCTATAATTTTCCGCAATGATGACGGCTCGCTGCCCGACCCGATCGTAAGATTCGTTGAGGAAGGTAAAACGAATATGTTTTACCGATACCTGCACGACAACATTCTGCCTTATTCGAGAAGCTTCGACCTTGCCGACACGCTCAAGGATATCCTCGTCGATTCGTATGAGATGCTGATGGGCTTTGCTCCCACCGTCGTGTCGTCTGTGGCATCGGTCATCACCGAGGCGAAGAATATCGTTGTCGGACTGATGATATCCATCTACTACCTTATCGCCAGAAAGAGCATTGCCGAAAAACTGCGCAATCTTATGTCGATATTCCTTCCCGCAAAGACAAATGACCGCATTTTGCGCCTGTCGGCACTGATAAACGAGAAATTCATTCAGTTTATCAACGGCAAGCTCATTGATGCTGTGATAATCGGTCTTTTGTGCTTCATTCTGATGAGCATATTCAAGATGCCCTACGCACCTCTTATCAGCGTGCTTGTCGGCGTTACCAACGTTATTCCCTATGTTGGTCCCTTCCTCGGCGCGATTCCCGGCGCGTTTATCATATTCGTGTCCGACCCGTCGATGGTGATATGGTTCATTTTGCTCATCGTCGGTATTCAGCAGCTTGACAGCTGGGTCATTGAGCCCTACGTTCTGCATGGCCGCACCTCGCTTCCCGCCGTCTGGATCATTATATCGGTTATTGTCATGGGCGGACTTTTCGGAATTGTCGGTCTGCTTTTGGGCGTGCCCGTTTTTGCGGTTCTCCATACGCTGATAAAGGAGCACTCCGAAAGAAAGCTTATCAAAAAAGGACTTCCAAAAAGCACGGCCGAATGGATGAGTGCATCGCAAAAGGCGAATATTTGATGCCGTATGCAGAAAATGGAATGAAGCAAATTCGCTCATATAATTGAAAAACGAAGAAAAACGTGTTATAATCCGATTATACCAAAGAAGAGGTAATAATAATGAAAAAGAAAATGAACAAGCAAAAGATCATTATTACAGTGTCCGCTTTGCTTTTGTCGAGCGTGCTTACTCTCGCCGTTTTCGGCTCTGCCGGAACGGTTGCGGACCCCCTTGTCACGGTCAGCTACCTCAACGGAGAGTACAAGCAGCAGCTTATCTCGTCGGTCGTAAGCTCCATTGGCGAGAGCTATCTTGACGAGATCAAGGCACACGTTACACAGCAGGTAATCTCGGGCGGCTTGTCAATACAGCCCTCGGCATCGAGCGAAGGGTACGAGGTAGTATATCTTACTGCCGGACAGCGACTCTATGCCGCAAGCTCGTGCGAGATCATACTCCGCTCGGGCAGTGCGATTGCCATAATTGAGGACCCCGTAAACGTTGCCGCAAACGTCGGACTTTCCGACTGTACAAGCGGAAATGAAATACTCCATGCCTCTGCCATTCCCCAGCGCCATCTCCTTATCATCCCCCGTGCTGACGGACGAGGCGTTGCAGTCACCTCCGCTGATGCGTATTTCATGGTGAGAGGCGACTACGAGATCAGATAAAAACAAAACACATAAAAGAAAGGAGTTGAAGCGACATGCCGCAAAAAAAGACAAAGAAAAAGAAGTTCCGTGCCGACAGTAAGTTCTGGGTTCGTCTTCTTTGCGCCTTTTTGGCTGCTCTGATGGTGCTCGGCGCCGCCGCAATCATCATTCAGATCTTTGCTGACCCCATCTATGCCGTAAGCGACGTCGGCTCATATTATCATGATGCCGACGGTCAGCTTCTGGTATCTGTCGGACTGATGTTTGCTGACAGCGTTACGGTTGGCTTTGAAACGTCGGCAAAATACGGTTTCAACGTCGGATATTCAGACAGCAACCGCCATTTTACACAGCTTGCAACTCTGCCAAACACAAATGTGGCCGTTGTGTGCGATGCCAACCTTTCCAAAAATGCAATGACATACTCGCTCGCCTCCTATTCAAACGTGGCGGTCGGCGGCTGGCACATACAGATCGACTGCTCTGAAAGCGAGGTTTACAGCCTGACGCACTCTCTCGGCAACTCGCTTGGTAATTATACCGAAACATTCCCTGCGGTGATCAACGGACGCTGGTGCGTAAGAATAGGTGAATATTCCGACATGAATTTGGCAAACGGCGATCTTTACCGTATCCAGTCGCTCGGATATAACGCACACGTCGTAGGTCCTTCCGATACCGCACTTTGCGTAATCGACCCTACAAATGACGATATCCTTTTTGAATACGACGGCTCGACTAATACCACTCTCGCTCTTTCGGCGGCTCAGAACGGTACAGATAAGGCGTACCTTGTTACCCCCGCCAAGAATACATACGACGGATTTTTCAAATATACACGCTGGATAAGCCAGACGGCCTCGGGCGTTGCGGTCACAAATATACTCCCTCTGGACGACTACGTCAGAGGCGTTTTGCCCTGGGAGGTTTCAAACCAATCGTCGCAGAATCTGCTCCGCACCTTTGCGGTGGCATCGAGATCGTTCGCGCTTTCCAGCCGAAAGCACAATACCTTTGATATATGCAATACCACCTGCTGTCAGGTGTATAAGGGACTCAACCGCACCAACGATGCGGTAAATCAAGCGGTCGATTCAACCGCGGGAATGGTGCTTGCTTACAATGGCAAGGCCGCGTTGGTGGCCTATTCGTCATCTACGGGCGGCTGTACCGTTGCCGCAAAATATGCATGGGGAACCGACACACCCTATCTGCAGTCGGTCATCACTCCCTGGGAGAATTATGAAGACGTTCCGGGCGGATCCTGGACCGTTTCGATGACCCCCTCGCAGATAATGCAGCGGCTCAGCAATGCGGGATACACAGGCCTTAGCGGCACGATCGTTGACGTGTCCATCGAAGAGCTCGCGGGAGATTCCAACTTCGTTTATAAGCTGAAGATCACCGACAGCTACGGCTCTTCGGTGACCATTACCCGCACCGATAAGATTCGCACCGTTTTGGGACTGAAAAGTGCCAATTTCGTCGTCGGACGTGCGGGAGAGACGCTCACCGTTACCGATTACGAATTCAATACAGACATAAGCGCCGCGATCGATGCGATCAAAAACTCGCAAAGCAGCTCGCAGAGCAATCAGGGAAGTCAAAGCGGCAGTCAAAGCACTCCCGTGCAAAAGCCGAACAACAATATCTTCGTCGACGAAGAGGATATTACATACGGCGCATACGTCATGACGGGATACAGCGCATCGCCCGAGATCGTTCAGGCGCCTTCCGAGGCGATCATTCTCACTCACGGCGACGGAATCGAGATCAATTTCACTCCTTCGTCCCTTTCCGTTTTGACCGACAGCGGTCTTGGTGTTCTTGATATCACCAACAATATGCTGATATTCGACGGCGATTCGGACGACGCCGAAAACGGCTCGGACAACTCACAGGGCGGCGGCTCGATATTTGAAGAGACCCCCGCTCCTCCCACAAACCTTCCGGACATTACCGCCCCCGATATATTCGTTAAAACCGAGCGTCAGGTCGTTGCTGAGGGCGATGCGGGAAGCTTCGTCTTTGTCGGACGCGGATATGGCCACGGCATCGGACTCAGCCAGTACGGCGTGCGCGATCTTGTAAAGCTGGGCTATGACTACGAAACGATCCTCACCCTTTATCTGCCCGGCACCGTTATCACCCACGTGGACAATATAATTGCAAAATAAACAAATAAAAAAAGACCTGCAAAGGCCGGTTCTCATAAGGAAGTTTGATTTTATCTTGTAGGGACCGGCATCCTCGACGGTCCAAAAAGGCATAATTGCTCCGCAGAAAACAAATAATTAACCCCGACAGATTTTTAAAACGTCTGTCGGGGTAATTTCATTTGATCCTGTTCGATAATTTTGAAATTGTCTCTCTGTATTTAGTCATCCGTCATTATTCTCCAGAACAACTTTTCAGCAATTACATAAGTACTGTAGTTTCCGTTAGTAGAAATCGGTTTATCTTCCGTATAATTTTTGGGATTAAAACCATCCCAATCCGCCCATACTATCAGCTTGTCATCACGAGTTTTGCTAAGGATGTCGCTATGAAAATTCAAATATGCACCAAAAATATCGCAGAAATAATTATCCTCCCAGCCAACAATATTACATTTTCTTACTCCTGTAAAACGCAGCTCAATAGGTTTATTCCACTGGCTGTGTAATATCATTTCAATGCCGTGCTCATTCAATTCGCCATTTGCCATAGCACCTTTATCATTAACAAATGCTCCGCTATGATAGCTTATTGATACTATACAGCTATCGTGAAAGCCACTATATTCGTTCATCAAGTCTTCTATATCAATTTCATTTTTTATTTCATTCCACATATAGCACCCAAACTCCTTCCTTTGTTCTCGCAATAGTTCTGCGTCTAATTCTTGTTTATCGTTTTGCTTTATCACCAGTTTCGCCTTTGTATTACAAGGCTTCGGGTAAAGCCCATACCCCTTTGTAGGGCGGGGGTTTACTCCCGCCGCATTTTAGATTCAAGGCGTTCATCACGGCGGGAGCAAGCCCCCGCCCTACGATGTACCACCATTATAACACAAATCGGCAGAGAAAACAATGTCTCTGCCGAAATTTGTAAACATCCTTATGAGAACCTGCCTAATGCAGGTCTTTTTATTTGTATAAATTAAAGAATAATGAGTGCGCCGTGATTGTCGGCAGATTTCTGCTCTGCAGCGGCCATCATGATGGATCTGAGGGAATCCTCGGGAGGATTCTTCAGATTGGGCTTGCCGGTAACGATGAGGTCGGCAAAGTAGAGCATTTCCTTGTAGTATGCGCTTTCCTTGTCGTAATCGGGAGTGATGTCCTTGCCCTCGATGTCGTAAACGTGGAAGCCGTTGTGGTCCATGAACATAGATCCGCCTTCCATGTTGATGCGGAAGGTCATGGTGAAATCTACGCCCTTGAGGTTCCAGTCGTCCTGAGCGTTGATGGCGAAGTCGCCGTCGTAGATGTAGTTGGTGGAAACGCAGTCCTGACCGCAGCCCTTGAAGTATCTGCGACCGACGGAGGTAAGCGCGCGAGGCATGCCGTAGAGGTACTGAACCATATCAACGTCGTGAACGTGCTGGTCGAAGAGGCATCCGCCGCTCATTTCGCGGTTGAAGTACCAGTTTGCCGGATCGTAAGCGGGAGATGTACCGCCTCTCCAGAAATAGCCGCTGAGGGGAGCGCCGAGAATACCGCTGTCGATAATCTCCTTTGCTGCCTCGTATTCGCCCCAGAAACGGAGAACCTGACCGATCATGAGAAGCTTTCCGGTTTCCTTGGAAGCCTCGATCATGCGGCGGCAATCCTCAACGGTGAGGGACATGGGCTTTTCGCAGAGAACGTGTGCGCCCTCTTTCATGCACATGATAGCCATATCTGCATGGAGGTAAGTGGGAATAGCGATGGTAACGAAATCGGGCTTTTCGGCCTTCATCATCTCTTCAGCAGAGGTGTACTGATGGAATGCGCTCATATCTGCGCTGTCGGCAACAACACCCTTGATGTTGAATTCAACCTTCTGATTTTTGAATTTCTCGGGGTTGATATCGCAGATACCAACAAGTTCAACGCCCTTGTTTTCTTTCATTGCGCGAACGTAGTTGTCAAAATGACCGCGGCCCATTCCGCCAAGTCCGATAAGACATGCTCTAAGCATAGTAGTATACTCCTTAAAAATATAATTTTTTTTATTTTATCGCAAAAAGGTATAAATTGCGTAAAGGGGCGATAAATTTATTGTTAATAAATCATTCCTGCGCTTCGAGAGCGGCTTTGTGATCGTCAACGAGGTTGCGGATTCTGTCGGAAGGATCGAGCAGACCGCTTATCGAGCCGTCGTGATTGAGTGTGTCGATGAGAAGAGCGACATACTTGCATATATTGACCTCGCAGTACCAGGGACGAGCCTTGAGCTCGGGCGAGCGGTAGATGAGGTTTGTGGTGAAAATCTTTGTGATTATACCCTCTTCGTAAGCGGCATCGATCTTTTCAAGACCGTTGCAGAAAAGTCCGAAGGAAGCGAACATGAATATTCTTCTCGCACCGCGGGATTTGAGCTTTGCGGCAACGTCGAGCATCGATTCGCCCGAGGAGATGATGTCGTCAACGATGACAACGTCCATATCGTGAAGATCGCCGCCGAGGTATTCGTGTGCGATGATGGGATTCTTGCCGTCTACAACGCGGGAGTAGTCGCGGCGCTTGTAGAACATACCGAGCTGAAGTCCGAGTACAGAGGAATAGTACATGCATCTTCCCATACCGCCCTCGTCGGGAGATATGATCATAAGGTGGTTGCTGTCGATCTTGATATCGGGTACGTTGGCGATGAGAGATTTGATCATCTGGTAGGTGGGACGAACGTTGTCAAATCCTGCAAGCGGAATAGCGTTCTGAACACCGATGTTGTGAACGTCGAAGGTGATGATGTTGGAAACACCCATGTTGACAAGCTCCTGAAGAGCCATTGCACAGTCGAGCGATTCACGTGCGGTACGCTTGTCCTGACGAGCTTCGTAAAGCATGGGCATGATAACGCAAATTCGTCTTGCCTTGCCTCCGATCGCACCGATGATGCGCTTTAGATCCTGGAAATGGTCATCGGGACTCATGGGGTATTCCTTGCCGTACATCTTGTATGTAACACCGTAGTTGTACATGTCGGCAATGATGTAAACGTCGTGACCGCGCATCGATTCGTGGATAATGCACTTGGCCTCGCCCGTTCCGAAACGGATGCTGTCGGGCCAGATGATAAATCCGTTGTTGTCGGCAGTCGCCGATGCACCGCCCTTGGATCTCCAGAGGCGCAAGTAGCTGTCAACCTGTCTTGTAAAGTCCTCGGTGCCCTTCATACCGATGACGCTAAGGTCGCCGTGCAAAGTTTCGTTCATGTTCGATACCTCGTAAAATATAGATTTGAATCGTTGTATTTTATATTAATGATAAATTTAGGTCAATCGTCGTATTCGCGCATCATTTCCTTGATGGCCCATATAAGCTCGTCGGTGCGCAAACGGTCGGATATGTACGCCTTTCGCAGAAGATCGTTCGGAATGAAATGATCGTATTTTTCAAATACGGGATTTTCGTTCGGAGAAACGAGAGCGTCAAGATCAATACCCTCATTTTTCATCTTTTCATAGAGCAATCGGGTCAGCTTTTCGCCGTCACCCTTTTCCATCTTGAATTTGATGTAGTAGCAGCCCTCATATTCCATGCCCGATAGTTTGACGGGTGCACCCGAATGGGCAAGGAATTTGCGCATCGTGCGGAAGGACCGTGTGCCCAGCCAGGGGAAGAGGCACCAGGTGTATCCGCCGAGATGTATGCAGGAGTGATGAAGCATTCCCGTATTGCGCGCAACCGTTCTCGCCAGCTCAAGCCGACGCTGTGCATTGCGCTTGAGATAGGGATAGACCGTGTCCTCTTCGAGCACTTTTTTCATGCGGCGGAGCACTTTCGTGTGGATTTCGCCCGAATCACCCGGCCATTCGATCTCCATTTTGCCCTTTACGCGCTTGACGTAAATAAGCTTTCGTGCAACGTCGAGCTCTTCAACCTCCCAAACCCGTCCGGCAAGAGCGAATCTGTCGCCTACGGGAGGAGGAGTGGTGATGGTGCCGATCTCGTCCGATTCGCATCGGACGGTAAAATCCTCGCTGTCCTTGAAAACGGCAAGGAACTTAAAGGAATTTATAAGACGTTCGCCCTTCATGCCGATGATAAGCTCTTTTTCCTCGGTGAGCTCTAAAAAGTCGTTTTCCAGCATCGAGAGCAGCAGCGTTTTGTAATCTTCTTTGGTAAGCAATTCAAAGGGCGGCAGAGACATTACACGCTCGGCCAATGCCTTTGCATTCAAAGCGCCTGACGAAGCAAGAATGCTCAGCGTCTGCTGAAAAGCAAGGCTGAAGGGCATCTTTTTTACGCTCGGCGGCTCGATAAAGCGCTCTTCCAGATAAAGCTGAATTATCGCGATCGCACGGAGCAGTCCCCAGGGCATAAGCTGAGGCAGGGGAGTGTTCGGCAGAGGGTTTTCTTCCCGAAAGACCATCATCATTTCGGGCGCATCCCCGCGTCTGCCCGACCGTCCGATGCGCTGGAGCAGCGACATTACGGTGTTGGGCGCATCGATGTGCACGATCCGCTCAAGTCGGCCGATGTCGAT
>JAZSMZ010000017.1:0-2844 GCA_045536155.1 Eubacteriales bacterium | reverse complement strand
CATTAACGCGAGGAACAGAAGCTCGGTTTTCTTGGTCTTGCAAACCTTGAGAAGGTCGGCAGAAACGGTATCATAATCAAGGCTTCCCTTGAACGGGGGATTTGCCAGAATCAGCGAATATTTCTCCTTGTCGGGGTTCTGATCGGACAAGCTATCACGATACTCGATATAGGGATTGTCCACGCCGTGCGTCATCATGTTCATCGCGCCCATACGGAGCATGGTTCTGTCCATATCGTAGCCGTGGAACATGCCGTTCATATAGTGCGCCTTCTTCTGTCTGTTGAAGAAGATCTCTTCCTTGCGCTTTTCCTTGAGATAGTCGCCAGCGGCAACAAGGAATCCCGACGTACCACAAGCCGGGACGCAGATGATCTCATCTGCCTTGGGATCCATCAGCTCTACCATCATACGAATGATGTGGCGCGGGGTGCGGAACTGGCCGTTCAGTCCCGACTGCGAAATCTTGGAAAGCAGATATTCGTAAACATCGCCGCGAATGTCACTATCCTTGATCTGTGCCATCTGTGCGTAGATGTCGTCAAGAATGGTAACTATCTTATCAAGAAGGAGTGGAGTGGGGATTTTGAATATAGCATCATCCATATATTTGGAATATGCGCTATCCTTATCATCGTGCAGGTTCTTGATAAACGGGAACACCCATTCCTGAACGGTGGAATACATCTTACCTGCCGGGAAGTCGTGGAACACCGACCATTTGAGCTGATTACCGTCGATTTCGCGATCGCCGACCTTTACTTTTTCGGCAAAAATACTCTTATGAGGAAGTCCAAGCATCACGGCTTCTTTAGCGCGAAGATTATCGGTATCATCAAGGTCGCGAATAAACATAAGGTAGGTAACCTGCTCAATAACGTCAAGAGGATTGACGAGTCCGCCCGCTGCAAACACATCCCAAAGTCCGTCAATTCTATTTTTAAGTTCGCCTGTAATCATTTTTAATTCTCCTTATTGTGATTCCACATATATGCGGTGTAACGACCGCCGCCAATCTTCAAAATTTCTCCGCTTGTCACTAAATCATTCAATGCTCTTTGCACCGTGACTTGGCTGATATCAGGACATTTTTGCATGATTTCGGTTTTTGTTATTTTACCGAGAGTGTCTTTGATAATCTCTCTTATACGTTCGGGTTTGGACATATTGCTTGCAGCAATGAGCTTTACTCTCGATGAGAACTCACGATATGCGGCAACTACCACGCCAAGCGTATACTGTACGAAAGGGATATAGTCGTTTTTGTCATCGTGCCAATATGCGGAGCTATTTTGCAGAGCCTCATAATAGGTTTCTTTCGTCTGCTCAATCATTTTTTCGATACTGACATACTTACCGACGATATAACCTGCGCGATACAGAAGCAAGAGCGTGAGCAATCGACTCATTCTGCCGTTTCCGTCATTGAAGGGGTGAATGCATAGAAAGTCCAGTATGAACATTGGTATGATAAGAAGCGGATCTGCATCGGTTTGTGCTAAAATTTCGTCAAACGCTTCGCAGATTGCATCAATAGCCGCCGGAGTTTCCCACGCGGGTACCGGATTGAAACGAACGTGTTTGTTGCCTTCATTGTCTTCTTCTGCAATTACATTATCCGCTCCTTTGTAAGATCCACCGATGGACTTACCGCTGAATTTATACAGATCGCGGTGAAGCTGCAATATAATTGAAGGCTTTACGGGAATGAAATCGTGGCTCTCATGTATAGTAGAGAGCACATCTCTATATCCGGCAATTTCCTGCTCATTTCTTGTTCGAGGCGTAGTCTTGTTTGAAACAAGGCTCTTGAGCCGTTCATCCGAGGTATAGATTCCTTCAATTTTATTTGATGCCTCAGTACTTTGTATTTTGGCAATCTCAACAAGTTGAGTTAGTGTATCAGCTTTTGCTTCTATAAATAAGGTTTGCTCTCCCTTGTACTCGTGAATCTGCGTCAACAAGGACACTACTTCGGGGGTGAGTAGTTTTTCCCATTTGTTTTTGTAATTGTAAGTACGCATAACAGCCTCGCATTACATTATTTTTATCTATGCTATAGTATATCACCAATTTTGTCGTTTGTCAATGTCAATTTCATCATTTTCATAAAAATGATGAAATTGATCCATAGATTGAAAAAGAAAAGCCCTTCGGGAGCTTGCTCTCGAAGGGTAATATGTATTAACTGAAGTATTTATCCAGCAGTTCGCGGTGGGTGTTGCTTTTCCTCGCGATGCGAAAGGCGTAGTCGCAGGTGAAGTCGATGAGCCATTCGCGGGAGACGATCTCAAGGTTATGGGCTTTGGTGATGCGGTGCCAGCCGCGGTAGATCCAGCGACGGACGGATTCGTGCTCGTAGCCGAGGATGGTTTCTACATCCTTTGGCGTGATGACGTCGGGCAGGTCGTACCACTGATCGTCGAGCCACGGGCGGAAGTCTTCAGGGACCTGGTGCGGGTACAGGAAGTATTTATCGGGTTCACGTTTGCCGGGGTTATTTGAGGTAAAGGTGACGGGGATGAAATACTTTTCGGGGTGCTCGGTGCTGTCTTTGATAAATGCGTCGAGGTCTTTTCGCAGGACGGTGTAGCGTCGGGTTTTCTTGCCGGAGTCCTTGCAGGGGATCATTCCGTTTTGGAGCATCCACGCGCACTTGCGTTTGCTGATATGTAAGATCTTGCAGATCTGCTCGGCGGAGAGCTTTTCGCCTTTCTTTGCTTTATTCGTCATGGCCCATCCTCTCCCGCTGCCGCCTTTGCCATGCGGTTTCGTCGTCGGTGGTGGCGGCGAGGTAATCAATAAAGTCGGCTTTGCTGATCAGCCGCTTGCCTCGGTAGGCAT
>JAZSMZ010000007.1:0-6661 GCA_045536155.1 Eubacteriales bacterium | reverse complement strand
AACCAGCTGACTGTAGAGGACGTTGGTTTTTTTGCTTTTTTGCACTCATACTAAGATAAATTTGATTAAAAAGGGGATAAAACATGGAAATTCAACTTCAGGAACTCATTGACCAGATCAAAAACGACGGCGTGAAGGCTGCTGAAAGCCAATCCGAGGCCATACTCGCATCGGCAAAGGCCGAGGCTGAAAAGATCATCGCAGATGCGAAGGCAGAAGCTGAAATAATCATTGCAAATGCCCAGAGCGAAAACGCGAGGATCGAAAGATCTGCAGAGGATGCCATCCGTCAGGCAGGCAGAAATCTGCTTATTTCCTTCAGGGAAAGTGTAACCAGAGAGCTGAATGTAATTCTTGGTGAAAATGTGTCGGCGGTATATTCTTCCGAAAATCTTGCAAAGATCGTTATTAATGTCGTTGAAAGCTGGGCGAAAAAAGAGGACGCTGACAGCATTGAAGTTATTTTGAACAGCGAAAGTTTGAAAGAGTTTGAGGATACGATTCTTGCAGGCTTGAAAGAAAAGATGATTTGCGGAGTTACCCTCAAAGCAAACGATAACTTTGACGGCGGATTCCGTATTGCGGTAAACGACGGCGGCGCATACTATGACTATTCTGCCGAGGCGGTCGTTGAAATGCTTTCGAACTATCTCAGTCCCAAGATCACAAACCTTCTGAAAGAGGCGTGATTTTATGGCCGAATACTATCTTGTTTCACAGCTGCCGTCGCTTGACGGGCTTGGTGAAAACGCCCCTATCCCAATAACCGAGGAGCGGTTTTTCGAGCTCTGCGGCCGGCTTTTTGATAAAAAGTCGCTCGATGCGCTTGAAAATCTGACTCTCGCCCCCCCGATAGATGGCGTTGGTACAGCTTTAGATCTGATAGGCAAATGGAATGACGGCGAACGTAAATTGCGCTTGGCTCTGGCTAAGGCGAGGGCCGAAAAGCTCGGCAGATCATTTGACATTAAAAATGAGTACATTCCCGCAGAGCTTTCAAAGGCTGTCAGCACGGCATTGGATATTGAAAATCCCATGCAGGCAGAGCTTTTTCTCTTGAATTACCGTCTGGATTTTTTGGAGACCCTTCGCCCAATGGACAATTTCTCAAAGGATTATGTCTATTATTACGGTCTGAAATTAAAGCTGCTTTCCCGTGTTAAGCAGTTCGATACAAAGACGGGACAGACCATATATAAAAACATTTATAACTCCGTCCTTAACGGAGATATAACGGAGGAAAAATAATGATCGAAAATACAGGAAAGGTCGTCAGCATAAACGGAAACCTTGTGTCTGTGGAGTTTAACGGAAACGTTTCCATGAATGAAATATGCTACGTAAAGATAGACGACACCGCGCTTAAAAGCGAGGTTATACGAATAAGAGGCAATATTGCCCAGATTCAGGTTTATGAAATGACCGGCGGAATCAAATGCGGCGATACGGTAGAATTTACAGGCGAGATGCTGTCGGCAGAGCTTGGTCCGGGCCTTCTTGGCCAGATATATGACGGACTTCAGAATCCGCTTCCTCTCCTCGCCCAAAAAGCAGGATGGTTTTTGCAGCGAGGAAACTATGCCGCCGCTCTTGATTATGATAAAAAATGGGAGTTCACACCCTGTGCAAAAGTTGGAGATACTTTGCGTGCGGGCGAATATCTCGGAAGTGTTCCCGAAGGAGCGTTTACTCATAAGATTTTCATTCCCTTTAATCTTTTGGGAAGCTATAAGGTAAAATCTGTTGCAGACAAGGGCGAGTATACCTTAAAGGATACCGTCGCAGTTATCGTCGATGAGCGCGGACGCGAGATACCCGTCAGTATGTCCTTCAAGTGGCCTGTAAAGCGTGCGATAAGATGCTACAGCGAAAGACTTGCCCCCGTCGAAACGATGGAGACCAAGGTTCGCCTTGTCGACTCCTTTTTCCCCGTCGCAAAGGGAGGAACGTATTGCACTCCCGGACCTTTCGGAGCAGGAAAGACAGTTTTGCAGCATACGACGTCAAAATATGCCGACGTTGATATAGTTATAATTGCCGCATGCGGAGAGCGTGCAGGCGAGGTAGTTGAAACGCTTACCGAGTTCCCCGAGCTTACCGACCCCAAAACGGGACGCTCGCTCATGGAAAGAACGATAATCATCTGTAACACATCTTCGATGCCCGTTGCATCGCGTGAGGCATCGGTATATACCTCGGTTACCTTGGCCGAGTATTACCGTCAGATGGGACTAAATGTCCTTTTATTGGCCGATTCAACCTCGCGCTGGGCTCAGGCACTCAGAGAAATGTCGGGACGCCTTGAGGAGATCCCCGGCGAGGAAGCATTCCCCGCATACCTTGAGTCCTATATCGCGGCGTTCTACGAAAGAGCGGGATACGTTCGTCTGCCCGACGGAAGCTGCGGATCGGTCACTATCGGCGGTACCGTTTCTCCTGCGGGCGGCAACTTCGAAGAGCCTGTAACTCAGGCAACTCTGAAGGTTGTCGGCGCATTCCACGGCCTTTCGCGCGAGAGATCGGATGCAAGAAAATATCCCGCTATCGATCCGCTTATTTCATGGTCGAAATACGGCGGTGTAGTAGATAGCAAAAAGTCTGATTTTTGCAAAAATATCATATATCGCGGCAACGAGATAAATTCAATGATGAAGGTTGTCGGCGAAGAGGGAACTACGATCGAGGATTATACTGTATATCTGAAATCGGAAATGCTTGATTCGGTATATCTGCAGCAAAACTCCTTCGATCTTATCGATGCCAACAGCGGTACCGCACGCCAGCGATACGTTATCGACAAGCTTGTCGGCGTTCTGGGCAGTAAATATGATCTAAGCAGTAAGGACGATGCGCGTGCATTTTTCAATAAAATGCGCCAGAGATTTATCGACTGGAACTATACCGAATTCGAAGGCGAAGAATTCAAGAAGGCTGAATCTGAGATCGATGCACTCTATAACGAGGGCAACGGAAGCCTTGAAAAGGAAGCAGAACGCTTACTTAAGGACGGTGAATAAGAATGAACAAGGTTTATAATAAAATCGAATCCATCGTTGGCAACGTCATTACCGTCAAAGCAAGCGGTGTAAGATACAACGAGCTTGCCGAGATCAATACCAGATTCGGTAAATCGCTCGCACAGGTAAATAAGATCGACGGAGATATTGTTTCGCTTCAGGTTTTTGCGGGCGGACAGGGAATATCGACGGGCGACGAGGTGCGCTTTTTGGGACATGAGATGCGCGTATCGTTCAGCGAAGATCTCCTGGGACGCATATTCAACGGCTCCGGTGAGCCGCGTGATAACGGCCCTGCGTTAAATGATAATTTAACGACCATCGGCGGCCCTTCTGTTAACCCTACAAAGCGTATTTTAGCCAACAGAATGCTCAGAACGAATATCCCCATGATAGATATGTTCAACACGCTTGTTGTATCGCAAAAGCTCCCTATTTTCTCTATCTCGGGTGAACCTTACAATCAGCTCCTTGCGCGCATTGCCATGCAGGCCGAGGCCGATGTTATCGTATTCGGAGGCATGGGACTGAAATACGACGATTTCCTTTATTTCAAGGATGAGCTTTCAAAGGGAGGAGCGCTGAGCAAAACGGTAATGTTTATTCATACCGCCTCAGACCCGACCGTTGAATGCATGATGATCCCCGATCTCGTTTTGGCGGTAGCCGAGCAGTTTGCACTGCAAAACAAGGATGTATTGGTGCTCCTTACCGATATGACCAACTTTGCAGATGCGATGAAGGAGATCGCGATTACTCAGGAGCAGGTTCCCTCCAACCGCGGTTATCCCGGAGACCTTTACTCACAGCTTGCTGCCCGCTACGAAAAAGCGGTTGACTTCGCCGATTCGGGATCGGTAACCGTTCTGGCGGTAACCACAATGCCCGGCGATGACGTAACTCATCCCGTTCCCGACAATACCGGCTATATTACCGAGGGTCAGTATTACCTCAAGGGCGGACGAATCGAGCCCTTCGGCTCTCTTTCCCGACTCAAGCAGAACGTAAACGGTAAGACCCGAAAGGATCATCGCGCCTTAATGGATGCCATGATCCGCCTTTATTCCTCCTATAAAGAAACGCTCGAAAAGAAAAACATGGGCTTTATGATGAACCGCTGGGACGAAAAGCTGCTTAAATACGGCGTTTTGTTCGAGAACAAGCTTATGGATCTGTCGGTCAAACTGACACTTGAAGAGGCGCTCGACCTTGGCTGGAGCATTCTCAGCGATTGCTTTGAGAAGGATGAAACGGGTATAAAGTCTGCTCTTACAGACGAGTTCTGGCCTGAAAAATAAGGAGGACCGCAGTTTTGGCAAAAATCAAATTAACCAAAAACGAGTTAAAGGTACAAAAGGACGCGCTCAAGATGTACCGCAGATATTTGCCTACTCTGACACTAAAAAAACAGCAGCTCCAATCGGAGATACGTACGATCGAAATCAAAGCAGACGAGGTACGTCGGGCGAAGGCCGAGCTTGAAGAGGGCTTTAACGATTGGATAGCGGTTTTCAGCGAAAAGAATGCATTCCCCGATGGAATTGTCACGGTAAGCGACATCCGAAAGGGCAGGGGAAACATTGCAGGTGTTGATATTCCCATCTACGAGGGAGCGACATTCTCCCGCGGCGAATACGATCTCTACACCACCCCCCTTTGGGTCGATATTGCCGCTAAGCATATGGAGAGGGCTATCTCGCTTGAGTTGGAAGCTGAAGTGTTGGACGAGCAGGTCAGACTTTTGCAAAACGAGCTTCGCGCTACGTCGCAAAGAGTTAATCTGTTCGAAAAGGTAAAGATTCCCGAAACAGAAGAAAATATAAAAAAGATATCGATTTACATGGCAGACCAGCAGGTCAGCGCCGTCGTGCGTTCGAAAATATCAAAACGCAAGATCGCGCTTCGTAATGTATCGCTTGACGAAACGGAGGGTGATTCATTATGATCGTGCCAATGAAAAAGGTTTCTCTGATAACCTTGTCAGATAGAAAAGAGCAAACACTGAAAAAGCTTCGCTCGCTCGGCATCGTTCACATCGAGATAAGCGAGGGATCGGGTGAGAAGTTAAATCAGTATAACGAGCAGATCTTGTTGCTCGAGCGTGCACTCTTTGCAGTTGGCAAAGCGAACAACGTCGAGGCTAAGGAAGCCGACGTCGAAACATCGCTCAATATCGCAAAAAGCATTGATATGCTTTGCGAAGAAAAGGGTATGTGCCTGTCTGAGCGAGCTTCGCTGTCAAGTGAGCTAGACAGGATCAAATCGTGGGGATCGATAGATGTAGATTCTATCGAAAAGCTCAGATCGGACGGTGTGAGACTGTCCCTTTACGAAATGCCTAAAAAAGAGTATAAAGCTCTGGGCGATTCGGTTGTTACAATAAAGCTTGACGAGGGTAAGTCGTCGGTCAAATTCGCACTTGTCGGGGGCGATGACACATCGGTGTCAGCTTTGGCAAATTACCGATTTGCTCTGCCCAAAATGTCAAATGCCGAAATAGAGCAGAAAATTGCCCGACTAACGGCGCGCATTTTAGAGATCGACCGCGAAATTTCGTCGTACGGAAGCTACTCGGAAAGTATAAAGAATGCGATAAAATCCGTTAAAAAGGACATAGAATTCGAAACGTATTCAACCGGTATGGAAAATGAATGTCTTTCTGAAAAGGATGATTCAGTTCTTTCGGTTGCATATTTCAAAGGATACGTTGAAGCCAAAAGAGTCGACGAGCTTAAAAAGAGCGCTACGGATAACGCCTGGGGACTTTTCATCGAAGACCCGAGCGAAGAGGATAACGTACCCACAAAGCTCAAAAACAATAAGTTTGTAAGCCTTATTTACCCGCTTACCGATTTTTTGGGAACTGTTCCCGGATATTTCGAGTATGACATTTCCGGTTGGTTTTTAGCGTTCATACTCGTGTTCTTCGGAATAATTTTCGGAGACGGCGGATACGGACTTCTTATTACTGCAGCTGCGGCGATACCGATAATAATGTCGCTTGTCAGAAAAAAGCCGATCACACCCGCATTTTTGCTTGTCGGACTGTTCGGCTTGTCAACGATAGTTTGGGGTACACTCACCTGCACGTGGTTCGGCCTTTCCCCCGAACAGCTGCCCGAGTGGCTAAGTTCGCTGTCAATTCCCGTTATATCAAACGTGTATGAGGACAAGATCTGGACGCTTCCCTGGACTGAGAACGGCGTCGGACTTACCACGGCGCAAAACTTGCAGATATTCTGCTTCTCGCTTGCCCTTATTCAGCTGACTGTTGCTCACGTAAAAGGAGCGATAAGAAACAGAAAATCGGCAAAAGTACTCGGCGATATCGGTTCGATACTGCAGCTTTTAGGTATTTATTATCTTGTTCTGAGCCTTGTTGTAAATGGCGAGGTGTTCAGCTTCTCTCTTGTGCTTTACGGCATCAACGTCGGCACCGTTGCAATCGCGCTGATTGCACTCGGATTCACGCTCAGCTTCGTATTTTCAAATTACGAGGGCAGTGTTGGGAAATCCGTCCTTGCAAGCTGTAAAAATATCGTGTCGGTACTGCTCGGAGTGGTAAACGTATTTTCGGATATAGTTTCCTATATACGTCTTTGGGCTGTCGGACTTGCAGGCGCGGCGATTTCTGCTACGGTAAA
>JAZSMZ010000152.1:0-17956 GCA_045536155.1 Eubacteriales bacterium | reverse complement strand
AGTCTTGCGCGCAGACGGGAGGTGTCGAGGATGGTACCCGAGCCTATGATTCTTTCCTGCGGGATGTCCGAGCACTTGTTGAATACATACGTCAGAACGTCAACGGGATTGGAAACGATTATGTAAATAGCGTTGGGAGCGTACTTTGTGATCTGAGGAATGATATCCTTCATGATATTGACGTTGGTCTGAGCAAGATCGAGGCGGGATTGGCCGGGCTTTCTTGCAACGCCGGAGGTGATTATAACGATATCGGAATTCTCCGCTTCGGGATAACCGCCCGCATAGACAGAACAGGGATGGCAGAAGGGAGTGCCCTGACGTATGTCAAGTGCTTCGCCGAGTGCCTTGTTGCCATTGATATCGATCATAACGATGTTGGAGGCGATTCCGGTGATGGTGAGGGCATACGCGATTGTCGAACCGACAGAGCCGGCTCCGATAATTGTGATTTTGTTCATGGTAATGTTCCTTCCGATATCAGTTTTTATTGTGTTGATAAATTTGACTGTTTTTTATATATGTGCCGACAAAATACTTCGACCCATAATCAGTTCAATTATAACATATATATGAAGAAAAATCAATACGGATAAGGAAAAATAACTGCATTTGACCGTCAAAACGACGACGAAATTTCACATAAATCCACGAAAAAAATTGTGCATTGTGTTAAAAACATATAATGTGAATTTGTCGCAAATTAACATGACCTGTTTTGCACCGTTTTTATGCATCAAAATGGGGCTCAAAACGTGAAAAATATTGACATTTTTGCACTTTGGTGATAAAATTTAGTGTAACAGAGCGAAGACTATGAAAGGGCTGCCGCCGATGCCGATCTTTAGCTTTTTCGGCGGCAAACGAGATCATGAAAGATAAAAAAACGATGCATATAATCAGCCACACTCACTGGGACAGAGAGTGGTATATGCCCTTTGAAAAGCACAGGGCAAAGCTTGTTGAGCTTATCGACGATATGCTCGAAACACTTGACAAAAACCCCAATTTCAAGAGCTTCCACTTCGACGGACAGATCGTGCCCATCGAGGATTATCTTGAGATCTGCCCGCAGATGAAAGAAAAGATCTGCAGGTATATAGATGAAAAGAAGATATTCGTCGGCCCGTGGTACGTGCTTCAGGACGAGTATCTGATCTCGTCGGAATCGAACGTGCGCAATATGCTCATCGGCCTGCGCGAATGCAAAAAGTACGGCGAGCCGACGATGATAGGCTATTTCCCTGACTCGTTCGGCAATATTTCCCAAGCACCTCAGATCGTGAGCGGCTTTGGCATTGACAACTGCGCCTTCGGACGCGGCATGGTGCCCGTCGGATACAATAATACCGTTACCGAAGAGCAAAGTTTGGGCAGTGAATTCATCTGGTCGTCACCCGACGGATCGTCGATCATGGCGGTGCTTTTCGCGCATTGGTACCACAATGCAAACGAGATCCCCGCAGATCACGACAAAGCCGTCGAATTCATGAAAAAGCTCATTGCCGACACCGATGCGGTGTCGGGAACTCCCCATCTTCTCGGCATGAACGGATGCGATCACCAGCCCGTTCAGCACAACGTAGGCGACGTTATCGAGAGCATAAAGGGCGACTTTGACGATATCGATATCGTCCATTCGAATTTTTACAACTACATGGATTCCATCCGTAAGTATTCGGCCGATTTCCCCAAGATCTCGGGCGAGCTTTACGGACAGAATACCAACGGCTATTTCACTTTGGTCAACACCGCATCGGCCCGAATTTATATGAAGCAGGCCAACCACAAAAATCAGCTCACCCTTGAAAAGCAGTCCGAGCCGATATCGGTCATTTCCTCGCTTTACGGCGATAAATACAGATACGATCTTCTCAATTACTCCTGGAAAGAGATGCTCAAAAATCACGCTCACGACAGCATTTGCGGCTGCTCGATCGATGACGTTCACCGCGAGTGCATGAGCCGATTTGAAAAGAGCACCGCGATGGCCGAAAGCGTACGCGACAGCGCGCTCGATTTCATCGTTTCGAATATAAATACCTCTAAAACGCCCGATGCCGTCGGAGCAGCAGTCGTTTTCAATCCAAACGGACATACCCGCAGTCAGACTGTTACGGTAATATTCGATCTGCCCCTCGAGGATACCACTCCCGTCGAAGAATATGCGATTTTCAATGCAAAAGGCGAGCAGCTTGTTTCGGATATCGAGGATCTCGGCAGAACATTTTATTACTATCTGCCCCGCAACGCTTTCCGCGTGCCCGGCTATTACAGACGCCTTTCGGCAAGAGTCTGCGCCGAAGATGTCGGCGGCGTGGGATACAGCACTTTGTACCTTAAAAAGGCTGAAAAACAGCTTGATGGATCGCTTTCGCTCAATGGCAATACCGCCGAAAACGAATTTATCAAGATCAGTATAAATGAAGACGGAAGCTTCGATCTTTACGATAAAAAATCGAGCAATTCGCTTCGTAAAATCGGATATTTCGAGGATATGGGCGACTGCGGCGACGAGTATGCTTATGCACCTCCGAAGAGCGATCTTGTACTGACGACCTGCGGCAAAAAGGCCGAGATCAGCGCGAAAAAGAGCAACACCGAGGTAGTTTTCACCGTTAAAAATTCACTCGATGTTCCTTCAAATTCGGACAGCGAAAAGCGCAGCGGCGAGATGACCAAAATCGAATTTGTGAGCGTTATCAGACTTGCAAAGGAATCGAAAATGGCCGAAGTTGACTGTGAGATTTTTAACACCGCCGACAATCATCGCCTGCGCGTCATTTTCCCCAACAGTATTGATACCGACACCGTTTTTGTCGACGGTCAGTTCGATCTGCTTCGCCGTCCCGTAACACCGGGCAAGCAGTGGATAAACCCCGATAATTCACAGCGTCAGCAGGCGTTTTTCATGCTCGCGGATGACAGGGCATCAATGGTTGTTGCCAACCGCGGACTGTGCGAATACGAGATACTGCGCGATGGCAAAAACACCGCCGCCCTCACCGTGCTTCGATGCGTTGACCGACTTGGCGACTGGGGCGTTTTCCCTACTCCCGAGGCCCAGTGCAAGGGCAAAAACGTCGCATCGTACGCTGTCGGAATCTGCTCTTGCGAGAATGATGAAATGCGAAAAGAGGCATATGCATTCGCAACCGGCGAGATGCTTACATACAAGGCAAAAACGGGTATTGACGGATCGATGGACGAGGAATTTTCCTTTGCCGAGCTAAAGGGTAAAAATACCCTTCTTTCGGCAGTCAAAAAGGCCGAGGACGACGATTGTGTCATCGTTCGATTCTACAATCCGAGCGAAAGCGACGAGGAGATCGAGCTTGATCTCGGTATCGATTTTGCAAAAGCATATAAAACGAATCTCAACGAAAAGATCGAAAGCGAGCTTGCTTTCGACGGACGAAAGCTCAAAATGAATTCGCCCAAAAAGAAGATCACAACGATAAAATTGGAAAAATAAAAATTATAAAAAAAGCCGACAGGGTAAAAAATCCCGTCGGCTTTTTTAGTATTGATTTCGGTGAAAAGGAGAACAATAATATCGCATCAAAATATGAAATGAGGTATATAACTGATGATAGAAAAGGATACCGTCAGACTGCTCCGCGAATGTGACGCGGGCGCAAAGATGGGTATATCTTCGATCGACGACGTCCTGCAGTATGCAAAGGGCAGAGAGATCAAAACCGCGCTTGAAAGCTGCAAGGACGAGCACAAAAAGCTCGCTGTCGAGATCACAAACATGCTTGACAACTACGGGGATGACGGCAAGGATCCCGCCATGATAGCGAAGGGTATGTCCCACATGAAATCGGCCGCCATGATGATGGCGGGAGGCAACGACGCCACCATTGCCGATCTTATGACAGACGGCTGCAACATGGGCGTGAAATCGCTCTCCCGTTACCTTAACCAATACAAGGCGGCAGACGAAAAGTCGAAGGATATCGCAAAACGCCTTATCGATTCGGAGCAAAAGCTTGCCGACGGTGTGAGAGCATATCTCTAACTGAATATGGTAAAAAAGGGTGCCAATTTAAATTGGCACCCTTTTTTAATGACTGAAATAATCTGACCAGATAAAGCCTGATCCCGACGAGTTTGAAGTTGAGCTCGAATCGGTCTCGGGAGTCGTTTTGTTGAACGAGCCCAGACTGACAATAAATGAGATCTTTGTAGAGTTTGCGGGGACCTCGGAATTGGCTGTCTTGCTCTGCCATATTACCTGTCCTGCGGGGACGTATTCGGGATATTTGTCGGTCTCGGTGTACTCGTATATTACGTTGTCGAGCGAGAGCGATTTTGCGATCAGAGTGGCGTAGGCCTTTTCCTCGGTCATGCCGATAAAGCTGGGGACGGTGACGTAGTCGATCTTCTGACCCTTGCTGTATATCAGCTTGACGACGTCGCCCGATTTAAGAGAGGCTCCTGCCTCGGGCTCGGTGCGGATAACGTATCCGAGCGGAACGAAATCGTTGTATTCCGATTCGGTGGTGGGAATAAGCGAATATTTATCGCGCAGCTGCGTCTCGGCCAAGCGGTATTCTGTAATCGTAAAGTCGGGCAAAATGATCTCTTTTTCGCCGCGGGTAACGGTTAAAACAAGGTCGCAATACTGCTTTCCTGCGGCAACCTTGCGGTTTTCGCCCGCCTCGGGCTCCTGATCGATTATGGTGTTTTCGGGATATTCGTCGGTGAATTTGTCTACGATGGTGATGTTGTAATACTTGAGCGAATTCAGATCCTGTCTGAATTCGGGAGTATACAGCTCGTTGACGTAGTCGGGAATAGTTATCGATTTCGGCGACGACGAAGCAAAATCGGACATGAGATTGCCGAGCACGGTTATCGCCGTTGCGACGATGACGATTAGAAATGCCGTTGTAACACCCGATATGATCGGGAACATGGAACGGCTGGATTTCTTTTTGCGCTCCGGCATGGGCTTGGGCGGTTTTCTCTTTGTTCCGCTTGCATAGTTTGAACGGTATTGCCTGGGCGCTGAAGTGCGCGTTTGATTTGAGCTTTGGCTTTTGGATGACCTGAACACATGGTTCGGATTTGCCTTCAGCTGAGCGATGTGCCGAAGCATCTGGGATGCTGTGCGGAATCGCTTTTCGGGATCTTTTTCCATAGCACCGAGGATTATCTGTTCCAGTCCTATCGGAATGGACGGATTGATCTCGCGCGGACGGCGGGGAGCTGTGCTCACCTGCATAAGCGCTACCGAAACGGGGCTGTCGGCCATAAAGGGAAGCTGACCTGTTGCCATTTCATACATCATTACGCCCAGTGAATAGAGGTCGGAACGCTGGTCAATGCGCTTGCCGGACGCCTGCTCGGGGCTGATGTAATAAACGGTTCCGATGGCCTTGTCGGTCATGGTAACGGTTTCGGCATTGGGCAGCTTTGCGATACCGAAGTCGGTAACCTTGATTCTGCCGTCCTTGAGCAAAATGATATTCTGCGGCTTGATGTCGCGATGAATAATATTTTTGGAATGCGCGTGTTCAAGCGCTCTCAGTGTCTGCTCGGCAAAGGATATCGTTTCTCTGAAAGAGAGCGCGCCTTTGCGGTTCATATATGCCTTTAAGGTGATGCCGTTTACATACTCCATTACGATGTATTTGAGATTTGCCTTAAAGGAAACGTCGTATATTGAAACAATATTCGGATGCGAAAGCATCGATATTGCGCGGGATTCCGAATTGAAACGTTTGACGGATTGTATATCGTTTGTTATTTCGTCTTTTAACATCTTGACCGCGACATTGCACTTCATGACCATGTCAACGGCTTCGAAAACGACAGCCATTCCGCCCACGCCGATAATCTTGACTATTTTATAACGGTGGTCGAATATCTGACCAACGTATTTGTCGAAAACACTCATGCGTTAGCTCCTGCGGAAATACTGTATTTTTATTCTATCTCGAAAAGGATCGCAGTAATGTTGTCTCCGCCTCCATTGCGGTTTGCACCGTCGATAAGAGCGGAAACGCGATCGTCGAGGGATACTGTCTGATCGTTTATGATATTGAATATCTCGCTTTGCGGCAGATAGTCGGAAAGACCGTCTGAGCAGAGAAGGATGGTTGCACTGTCCGAAACGGAAAAGTCGACGGTAAAGAGGTCGCTTTCCACCTTGGAATCGATTCCCACCGCACGCAAAATCGCGTTGCGGCTCGGGCTCACCGCAGCTTCTTCGGGTGTCATCTGTCCGAGGTCGACCCACATCTGCACCCACGAATGGTCACGGGTGAGCTGCGTCATGGTACCGTCGGATATGATGTAAAGGCGGCTGTCACCGATGTTGGCAACATACATGGTCCTGCCGTAAAGGAGCGCGGCAACAAGAGTGGTACCCATTCCGCCGAGCGAAGTATCGTCGGTTGATTTCTGGTACACACAGGCGTTTGCAGTGACGCAGGCCATGCGCATCATATCACCTACTGCGGCGTCTTTTTGCGACAGATCGGGTAGATGCTCGTTTATGTAGGCGCAGAATGCGTCGATCGCGCTTGCGCTGGCGACTTCTCCGCCCACAGCGCCTCCCATGCCGTCGCAGACGACGGCCAAAAGAGCGCCCTGATCGAGTTCGAGAATCCGGAAGGAATCCTCGTTGTTCTGGCGTTTTTTGCCGGTGTCGGTTTTGCCCGAATATTTAAGCATAGGGTTTGCCCTGCCTTTCTTTTCGGATAGTGCGAAAATGCTGTATGGTTAAATAATTACTTGCTGTTTCTGAGCTGACCGCATGCGGCGCTTATATCGGCGCCCAGCGAACGGCGTACAGTTGCGTTGACATGACGGCTGTTAAGACGTCTCATAAAGCGCTCAGCACTTTTTGAGCGCGAAAAGCCTCGTCCTGCCACTTCGTTCACCGGAATGAGATTGACGTGGAAGGGAGCTTCGCGTCCAAAATGCTTTTGCAAGAGAATCGCTAGCGCATCGGCGTGGCTGTCGTCATCGTTCACGCCCTCAATAAGGGTATATTCAAAGGATATTCTGCGACCCGTCCGATCAAAATATGCGCGGCATACGGGTAAAAGCTCGCCAAGTCCCCACTTGCGGTTGACGGGCATGATAAGATCGCGCTCGTCATCGTTTGTGGCATGAAGCGAGATCGAGAGGGTGATCTGCAGATCCTCTTCCATCAGCTTTAAAATTCCCGGTACCACTCCGCAGGTGGAAAGGGAAATGTGGCGCTGCCCGATGTTCAAAAAATCGGGCGATGAGGCCAAACGTATAAACTTTATTACGTTGTCGTAGTTGTCAAGCGGTTCGCCGATGCCCATCAGCACTATGCCGCCGATACGCTTTTGGCTGTCACGCTGAGCAACAAGAAGCTGTCCGAGCATTTCAGATGTTTTAAGCGAGCGTACAAGACCGCCGGTGTTCGAGGCGCAGAATTTGCAGCCCATGCGGCAGCCGGCCTGGCTGGAAACGCATATCGTAGCGCCGTGTTCATAGTCCATAACTACGCTTTCGATCTTTTGTCCGTCGGAAAGCTCAAAGAGATATTTGATGGTTCCGTCGCTCGAAACGAGCTTTTTATCTATTTTGGGCAGACCGTCGTCGGCCGACTGAGCAAGCTGCTCACGCAGCGCTTTTGAGAGGTTTGTCATTCCGTCGAATCCGATGCCGCGGAGCAGCCATTCGCGTATCTGCTTTGCGCGGTAGGCGGGCTGTCCGAGCTCTTGCATAAAGGAGACAAGCTCCTCTTGTGTCATTGAGAGTATATCTGGTTTCATTGCGTATTATTACCGTCCGAGTATTATTGAAAAAGTATACTATTATATAATATCATAAAATTTCATATATTTCAACAGTTATTTTCTTAAATTTATAAATTGGATACTTTTTCCTTAAACAAACCCGACAATATCGTGTTATTTAACGCACTTTCTGTTGCAAAACGGGCAAATATATGATATAATGGGAAGTAATAATGGATTTTTTATTAAAAAATATTATTTTTCGAAGGAGATACAAAAGATCATGTCTGAAATTAAAGCAGGAAAAGAATTATCCGAGAAACTGTTTTTGAAACGCAAAAAATTATACGATGACTTCACCGAAGAGGACATCACCGCCATACGCGATTATGCCGAGGGTTATATGTGCTTCCTGGATGCTTCCAAGACCGAGCGCGAAGCGGTAAAATACGGCATCGAGATGGCTGAGGCCGAAGGATACCGTGAATACCGTTTCGGCGAAGCTCTTGCTGTTGGCGGAAAGTATTATTACAATAACCGTGGCAAGGCGCTCTACATTTTTGAAATAGGCGAAAAGCCGCTCGAAGAGGGAATTCATATCCTTGCCGCCCACATCGATTCACCCCGTCTGGACTTAAAGCAGAATCCGCTTTATGAGCAGAACGATATGGCATTTTTCAAAACTCATTATTACGGCGGAATCAAAAAATATCAGTGGACTACAATTCCGCTTGCTCTCCACGGCTCTGTTGTAAAAGCGGACGGTACCACTGTTGACATTTCCATCGGCGAGGATGAAAGCGAGCCGGTGTTCTACATTACCGATCTCCTTCCCCATCTCGCAAAGGATCAGGTGACCCGTCCTCTCGGTGAGGCGATTCCCGGCGAATCGCTCAATCTTTTCGCAGGCTGCACACCTCTCAATCTTGAGGGTGCTGAGGAAAAGATCAAACTTAACGTGTTAAGCATCCTCAATGAAAAATACGGCATGACCGAGGCGGATTTCCTTTCTGCCGAGCTGAGCGCAGTTCCTGCCGCACGCGCAAGATATATCGGTCTTGACCGTGGACTTATCGGCGGCTACGGACACGACGACAGAGTTTGCGCATATACCGAAATGACAGGCTTCTTCTCTGTCAAAAAGCATGAAAGAACAACAATGGTGATCCTTGCCGATAAGGAGGAAACCGGTTCTGACGGCGTTACCGGTATGCAGAGCCAGGCATTCACCGATCTTATCGATGAAATATGTGACCAGATCGGCGCAAACCGCGCTGCTGTACGCGCCGCATCGCGCTGCCTTTCTGCTGACGTTTCGGCAGCCTTTGATCCTCATTTTGCAGAGGTTTACGAATCCCGCAACAGCGCATACATCAATCGCGGTGTAGTTATGAATAAGTACACTGGCGCGCGCGGCAAATCGGGTACTTCCGATGCCACGGCCGAGCTTGTGGGATGGGTAAGAAAGTGCTTTGACGAAGCGGGAGTAGTATGGCAGACAGCCGAGCTTGGCAAGGTTGACCAGGGCGGCGGAGGAACGGTTGCCGCATATATAGCAAGAAAGAATATCGATACAGTTGACGTGGGCGTTCCGGTGCTCTCCATGCATGCACCCTGGGAGGCGATCGCTGCCGGCGACCTTTACATGACCCACCTCGCTTTCTCTGCATTCTCCAAAGCTTAAATCACAACCAATGCATCGCCGCATCTCTTTTGTCAGATGCGGCCGATGCTGATTTTTACGAAAGAAAATCATAAGATATGTCAGATAAAAAAACAGTAAAATTGCCCGAACTGCTCTCGCCTGCAGGCAATTTTGAAAAGCTGCGCACCGCCATCAGCTACGGCGCCGATGCGGTATATTTTGCCGGACAGGCATTCGGAATGCGCGCCGCGGCCGATAATTTTACAGTCGACGAGCTGCGCGATGCCGTCGCTTATGCCCACGCTCATTCAGCAAAGGCGTATATCACTGCAAACACACTGCCGCGCGTCGGCGAGATCGCACTCTTGCGCGAATATCTTCACACCCTTGCATCATTTGACGAAAAGCCGGATGCGCTGATCGTTGCCGACCTTGGAGTGGCGTCGATGGTGCGAGAAATATTGCCCATGTGTGAGCTTCACGTTTCCACTCAGGCGGGCGTAACTAATCATCTCGACTGCATCGAATGGGCAAAGCTTGGAGCAAGCCGCGTTGTGCTTGCCAGAGAGCTCTCTCTTGATGACATAATCGAAATACGGAAAAGCATTCCGGACGATATCGAGCTTGAGGCTTTTGTTCACGGATCAATGTGTGTATCCTTTTCGGGCAGATGCCTGCTTTCAAACCATTTCACAGGACGCGATGCCAATCGAGGTCAGTGCACACAGCCCTGCCGTTGGAACTATAAATTATACGAAATCGAAGAAGAAAAGCGGCCCGACGATCGCCTCCCCATAATGGAGACCGACCGCGGAAGCTTCATCATGTCGTCACGCGATATGTGTATGATACGCCGAGTGCCCGAGCTTATTGAGGCAGGCATTGCATCCTTCAAGATCGAGGGACGCATGAAGAGCGCATACTACGCCGCCGTGACAGCCAACGCCTACCGTATGGCCATCGATGCCTACCGCGACGGTAAACCGTTTGATGAACGCTGGCTTCGTGAGCTCGACAGCGTCAGCCATCGCGAATACTGCGAGGGATACTTCTTCGACAGCCCGCTGAACGAAGGACAGATATGCAGTTCGGAAGGAATGAAGACGGGATATATCCGCGAAAAATCGTATGTCGCGATCGTCAAGGAATTTGATGCCGAAACGATGATGGCGACGTGCATACAGCGCAATAAGATATCCCGCGGCGAGAGCGCCGAGATCATCTCGCCCGGACTCGTCGGACGCGAATTTACGGCGGATGAGCTGTATGACGGCGAGGGCAATGCAATTGAGAGCGCGCCTCACCCGATGATGGAATTCAAGCTGAAGCTCCCCTTTGCGGCAAAGACGGGAGATATAATACGAAAATAAGCTTTTTAAGCTTGCTTTCCCGCATTAAAATTTTCTGAAAACGAGGTAGACAAAGTTGAAAAAAGAAGCATACAAAGCGGCACTTTTGTCGGTTGAACGCGAAAGGGAAGCGGTTGAAAATACGCTGTCGAGAATAAGCAAAGACGATTTTTCGCGCGCAGTTGATTTGCTGGCAAGCTGTCCGAGAATCATGACAAGCGCGTCGGGATCGTCGGGAATTGCTGCAAAGAAATTTGCCCATTCGCTCTGCTGCATCGAGCGCGGAGCGATGTTCATGCCCCCATGCGAGGCAATTCATGGCGGAATGGGCGGAATCAAGCGCGAGGATGTCATGGTAATGGTGTCGCGAGGCGGCAAAACCAACGAGCTTCTGCCCCTTATTGACGTTGTGACGAAAAAAGGCGCATCGCTTATTGCCATAACCGAGAACGCGGATTCTCCCCTTGCGAAAGCTGCGGATGTTGTCCTTTTGATGAATGTCGGACGTGAGAGCGATCCGCTCGGACTGATGGCAACTTCGAGTTATATCCAGACCATCGCAATTTTTGATGCGCTTTTGGCGGCGCTCATCGAACAGACCGGTTATACTGCCGAGCAGTTCGGACTTATCCATCCCGGCGGAGCCGTGGGCGAGCATATAAACGGCAAAAATGTTTAATGTTCCGATACTGAATTCACTTTACTTAATTAAATAATTTTATTGACAAAAATGCCATCGTGTACTATAATAAAACCATAACTCAAACAACCGTTTTCGGTTAAGCTTAAAGGAGTAAAATGACTATGGGCAATAAAAATATTGCAATCAGCTTTGCACCCGATTTTAAATCGCTTGCTTCAATGGTGATCGACGGACGCGAGTTCCTTTACAAAAAGCAGAATCCCCTGTTTACTGTCGGACTTCGTTCTCAGAACGCCGAGGAGATCGTCTTCAATGCCGCCGATGCGACTGCTGTTGAAAACAAGTATGAGGACGGCAAATATACCCTTACATACAGCGGTTTTCCCTACGATGTTACCGTAACCGTTAGCTGCACTGTTGCCGATGCTCTTCTTTGGAGAGTTGCGGTTGAAAACCGAACCGATTCGGCTGTTGAATACGTTGATATTCCTTCTGTCACCCTCGATGGCGCGCTCGTGCTCAATGGCGGTAAGGCAGGCGTAATCCTCCCTTACAACGAGGGCATGCTTATAGAAAACTGCAAGCATAAATCCAAATTTATGGATCCCGAATTCCCCTCCCACCCCAGAACACCCATGTTCCCCAATATGCTTTTCGCACCTCTCGCCATTTATATGTACGAAAACAACGGTATCTACATGGGCGCTCACGACCCCGGCCGCGGTACCAAGTGCTTCGATTTCCGCTCCGATGAAGAGAAGACCGAATTCAAGATCAAGCTTTACACCGGCGCAAACTTCGGCGAATCGGTAGCTACAGATTACGACCTCGTGTTCAAATATTTCGAGGATGGCTGGCAGAACGGCGCCGAATATTACCGCGAATGGTTTGAAAACAACCTTCCCGAGGGACTGAAAAAGATCGAGGACAACAAGGATCTTCCCGCATGGTACACCGACGATATGCCCCTTGTTATCACATATCCTGTACGCGGCGTCCACGATATGGACAAGATGGACCCCAACGGCATGTTCCCCTATGAAAACGCACTTCCTTATATCGACGAATACGCAAAGAAGATCGGCACCAAGGTAATGGTACTGCTCATGCACTGGGAGGGAACAGCTCCCTGGGCTCCTCCGTATGTATGGCCTCCTTTCGGCGGCGAAAAGATGCTGCTCGACTTTATGGATAAACTCCATGCCGAAGGACACCTTCTCGGCGTATACTGTTCGGGCATTTCCTACACCGATCAGAGTAATCTTATCGAGGAATACAATTGCGCAAAGCAGATTGAAGAGAGAGGCCACATGGCAGCATTCTGCGCCGCTCCCGACCAGTCCATCAAGTACAGTATCGTATGTACCGGCCAGCGTTCCGCATACGAGATCTGCGCTGCAACCGAGCTTGGCGCCGAGATCATGAAAGAAGCTCTCGATCCCATGTTCCAGAGCGGCATCGACTACGTTCAGGTTCTCGACCAGAACCACGGCGGCGGTATGGCATTCTGCTATTCCAAGAGCCACGGACATCCGCCCGTGCCCGGCAAATGGATGACCGATGCCCAGGCGAAGCTTCTCAAGGGATGGAAAGAAAGCGCGCCCAACGTGCTCATCGGCTGTGAATCTGCCGCTTCCGAGCCCTTCCTCTCCGCACTCAATCTTTCCGACAACCGTTACGTATTCAATTATGAATTCGGACGTCCTCAGCCTATCTACGCATACATCTACCACGAGTATCTGCATAACTTCATGGGTAACCAGTGCTGCTGCCCCATCATCCGTGAAAACGTGGGCTGGTATTACAGAGCCGCTTACGCCTTCATCGCAGGTGATCTGCTTACTCTTATTCTCAACGACAAGGGCGATATCCAGTATAACTGGGGTCTTCGCGACTTCTCGCTTATGCCCGACCATGACGATACCGTCGAGCTCTTTGCAGAGATGCGCCGCTGGCACAGAGAATATCCCCGTCTGTTCAAGGACGGCCGCATGATCCATCCCATCGACTACAAGTGCGACATCATCGAGATCAAGTTCGACGACGGCAGCGATCAGCTGCTTGAGCCCTGCATTATGTCAAGCGCATGGTCTACTGAAGGCAAGAAGGTTCAGCTCTTCATCAACTATACCGAAGAAGAGAGAGCTCTCTCATTCACTCTCCCCGAAAATGCAACCCTTCGCCGCTCTCTTACCGAAAGCGAAAAGGCATCGGGCGAGATCAATATCAAGATGGCTCCCCGCAGCATAATTGCTGTTGAGTTTTAATTGAATAAAACAAAAGATCGGCAATGCTTCTCCGCATTGCCGATTTTTTGCCGTTTGAGTGAAAAAACGCCGATTTTTCCGAATAAAAACTTCGCTTTTATTATATTTATTGTATATTTGTGTTGAAAAATTAATAAAGATGTGATATAATTCAATGGATTAGATTCGGACGGTGGAGTATGAATACACAGTATTTTAAGTATGTAATTGAAATAGAGCGCACCCGCTCGATAACGCAGGCGGCCGACAAGCTTTTTATTGCTCAGCCCAATTTGTCGAAAGCTATTCGCGAAATGGAATATTCGCTCGGCTTTCAGATATTTACCCGCACGTCGAAGGGCGTTATTCCAACGCCCAAGGGAAAGCTTTTTATTGAGCACGCACATAAGATAATCCGTCAGCTTGAGGAGATCGAAAGACTCAACACGCAGGATGCCGAAACGGTGCTCACGCTTGAACTTGATATTCCGCGAGCCGATTACATATCGAATGGAGCTATTGCTTTCGCTTCCACCCTGGATTCAAAGGACGGACTCGATATATCCATACGCGAAAGCGGCGCCATTCAGACGGTTCGGGATGTTGCCGAGGGATTAGTGTCACTCGGAATAATCCGTTACCGCACCGATTTCGAAAGCAATTTCCGCGACTACCTTTGGGATAACGGACTTCAAAACGAGCTTTTGTGGGAATTTGAGTGTGTCGCGCTGATGTCGAAGGACAATCCGAATGCCGATCTTGAAACGCTGAATATGAAAAAACTTCAGGGCGGAGTCGAGATAGTATGCGACGATGAAAGCGTACCCTATACGACGTCTGACAGACCGATAAATTCGCTTGAGGGCATGCGCCGCAGAATATGCGCCTACGACAGAGCAGATCAGTTTGAACTGGTCATGAAGGTGCCCGGCGCGTATATTCTCACCTCTCCCGTCACCGAAGATACCTTGGCCCGCTACGATCTTGTCCAGCGCAAACTTTACGGAGATGCTCCCAGAATGCGCGATTTGATCGTGAGCCAGAAAAACAAGCATTACACCGATACCGAGCGGCAGCTCATCAACGCGGTGTTTGAATCGAAAAATCGTGTTGCATTCAGTACCTATTCCTGATTTTTGCGCTAATACCCTGTAATATATCCATAAATATATGCGAGTCATATCAAATACGCATATCGATTAAAGAAGTTAAGCTATCATCTGCTTGCCCACGGTGCGATACAAATTGAGTATAAGGCAAATTGCTCAGCTAAAAGTGTATTGCCTGCGGGAGGGGAAGAGCAGACCGGCTTTTGCCAAAGAGTATTGCCCGAAAGGTCAGGCGATTCTTTTATATTGATATCTATATATCGATATGCACGGCTTGTATTGGACTTTGTCGCTCGATTTGTGTATAATATTAAAGATAACAATGTCTTAACCAACTGAGTAAAGGCATAGGCAGCTTTAATACAAACACAAATAGCGACAACTAAAAAGACGACTTGTTTCCGGATGAAGCGTCATTCGGTATAGTAAATAAACTTACGCAAAGGAAGGTCGGTCACTATGACGGTCACTATTTGTTTGGGCAGCTCCTGTCATTTGAAGGGGTCTCGCCGGGTTGTTGAAAGATTGCAGTACCTCGTAAACGTGAACAACCTCAAAGATGAGGTTGAGCTCGAAGGCACATTTTGTCTTGGTATGTGCCAGGTCGGAGTAAATGTTACCGTCGACGGAACGGTGTTTTCGGTCGCTCCCGAATCGGTCGACAGTTTCTTTGAAACCGAGATTCTTCCTCGACTTAACAAGTAAGGGAGGATGCGAGTATGCAGGAATTTCTGAGATTCAAAAAGACAAACTGCAAAAACTGCTATAAATGTATCAGACACTGTCCCGTAAAATCCATACGTTTTTCGGCCGGACAGGCGCACATCATCGCAGACGAGTGTATTCTCTGCGGCCACTGCGTCGTCGTCTGCCCTCAGGACGCAAAGCAGATCGTTGACGAAACCGAAATCGTCGATGTGCTTTTGAAAGAAGGCTCGCCGGTATATGCCAGCGTTGCCCCCTCCTTTGCAGCCTATTTTGAGGGAACGGGATTCGATGCATTAAGACAGGCTATCAAGAAATTGGGATTTGCCGATGCCGAGGAAACGGCGATCGGCGCCACAATGGTCAAAAGGGAATATGAAAAGCAGCTTCGCTCGGGCGATTACGATGTGCTTATTTCGAGCTGCTGTCCTTCGGTAAACTTGCTTATCCGCAAGTATTACCCCAAGCTTATCCCTTATCTTTCCCCCGTACTTTCGCCCATGGGCGCTCACAGTCAGGACATCAAAAAGCGTCATCCCGATGCCAAGACGGTATTCATCGGTCCCTGCCTTTCCAAAAAAGAGGAGGCGAGGGAGTGCAGCGTTGATGCGGTGCTGACCTTTGAAGAGCTTGAAGAGATGTTCGAGGAAAACAACATCATTCCCGAGCAGATCATGGACTCGGCCGAAGAGAGCCGCGCCAGACTTTTCCCCACAGACGGCGGAATTCTTAAAACGATGGACCTCGAAGGGCTGGATGATTACACCTTCCTTTCGATTTCCGGTACCGACAATTGCATCGAGGCAATACACGATATCGAGAACGGGCAGCTTCATAAATGCTTTATCGAGATGTCGTCCTGCCCCGGAAGTTGCATTGACGGACCTATAATGGCGAAATACAAAAACACGCCCGTACGGCACTATCAATCGATAGTGAAGTATGCAGGCAAAAAGGATTTCGCCGTAGATGAAGTAAGTGACGGAGAACTTGATCACGTTCAGGAGTACATCGGCGTTCACCGCGAGATGCCTCTTGAAGCTGATATTACAGCAACTTTGCGCAAGATGGGCAAAAACACCCATGCAGACGAGCTCAACTGCGGCACTTGCGGATACAACTCCTGCCGAGAGAAGGCGATCGCCGTTTTGCAGGGCAAGGCGGACATCACAATGTGTCTGCCCTACCTCATGGACAAGACCGAGCGCTTCTCCGACACCATTCTTAACAACACGCCCAACGGTATCATCGTGATCAATGAGGAATTCGAGATCCAGCAGATGAATACCGCTGCGCTGAAAATGTTGAACATCCGAAACCTGTCGGATATTCAGGGCGAACAGCTCGTAAGAATATTCGATCCCAAGCCCTTCTTGGACGTTGTATACAACGGACGTTCGGTAAGAAACGAAAAGGACTACTATCCCGAATATCAGCGTTATCTTGAAATGACCATCGTTCATGACAAGATGTCGCATATTCTTGTGGGACTTATCCGTGACGTTACCGAGGCCGAGGAAGAGCGTCAGAAGAAGGAGCAGTTCGGACGCAAGACGATCGAGGTTGCAGATCAGGTTGTAGACCGTCAGATGAGGATAGTCCAGGAGATTGCCTCGCTGCTCGGCGAAACAGCCGCCGAAACCAAGATCGCCTTAACCAAGCTCAAGGAGACCATCGATCATGAAGACGAATAACCTGTGTGCTGACATCGGTTATCTCAGTTTGAATCATGCCGGTGAGCAGCTTTGCGGCGACCATGTCGAGATCGTTGATGATGCCGACGGCAAGTCAACGGTAGTCGTTTTGGCCGACGGCTTGGGAAGCGGTGTAAAGGCGAATATACTTTCGATTTTGACCTCGAAGATCATCTCCACGATGGTCGCATCGGGACTCAAACTCGAGGATGCCGTTGAAACGATAGCACAGACCCTTCCGGTCTGCTCGATTCGCGGCGTGGCATATTCCACCTTCACCATATTTCACATTGTCAACAACGGGCATGTCTATATTATCCAATATGACAACCCCGGAGTTATACTCATGCGGAACGGTAAAATGACCGAATTTCCGTGTGAAACACGAACCATTGGCGGCAAGCAGATAAAGCTGTCCGACATCGTCATCGAGCAGGACGATATATTCTTCCTCATGAGCGACGGTGTTGAACACGCAGGTATCGGCGGAGTTTACAATTTCGGTTGGAAGCGAGACGATATCGGCGAATTTATGGCGCCCTTCTGCGGCGTCGGCTTTACCGCTAAAACACTCGCGAGCATCATGCTCGATGAGACCAAGCGTTTGTATGACGGCAAGCCGGGCGATGACGCAACGGTGTGCTGCGTACGAATCAGAGAGAGAACATCGGTCAACCTCCTTTTGGGACCGCCCTACAACCGCGATGACTGCAACCGTATGATGGCGCTTTTCTTCTCGAAGGAAGGCAAGCACATCGTCTGCGGAGGCACGACCTCGGGCATAGCGGCAGATTATCTTAAAAAGCCGATCAAGACCAGCGTTCTCTATCTCGAT
>JAZSMZ010000076.1:0-27943 GCA_045536155.1 Eubacteriales bacterium | reverse complement strand
TCCCTTCATCCGCCACCGGCGGCGGTCGCTGCTTCTCCCCAATTGCGCCACACCTCGATATTCAACACGGCATATTATACCACATCGATCATGCAATGTCAATTAAAAGGGCGATTTTTTTAATGTCGGGTATAGACGTTGAAAAAAAGTTTACAATTATTATATATATACGTCTTGAAAAGAACACTAAATTAGTATAGAATAATGATGTCCTCGAAAACAGGGCAAATTATTATGATCTAACAAGGAAAAATATATATGACACGTTTTGTTTATGCCGATAATGCGGCAACAACTCCGGTATCGAAGCAGGTGCTCGATACCGTGATCCCCCTGCTCAGCGATGCATGGGGCAATCCGTCAAGTCTTTATTCAAAGGGACGCGATGCGGCAAAGATCATCATGGATTCGCGTAAAAGAATCGCCGACGTGCTCGGATGCAAGCCTAACGAGATTTATTTTACCGCCTCGGGCTCCGAGGCCGACAACTGGGCGATAAAGGGCAGTGCATATGCCAACTCCGCCCGCGGCAAGCACATCATATCAACGAAGGTGGAGCATCACGCGGTGCTCAATGCCCTTGCATCCCTTGAAAAAGAGGGATTCGAGGTAACTTATCTCGACGTCGATTCGAACGGCCTCGTTTATCCCGAGCAGGTCGAAAAGGCAATAAGAGAGGACACGATCCTCGTCGCGATCATGTATGCAAACAACGAGATTGGCACGGTAATGCCGATCAAGGAGATCGCCGAGGTGGCAAAGTCGCACAAGGTCACAATGTTTACCGACGCCGTCCAGGCGATCGGAAACGTACCGATAAACTTGTCAGAGCTTTCGGTTGATATGCTCGCTCTGTCGGGACACAAGCTGGGCGCTCCCAAGGGAGTGGGCGCACTTTATATCAAAACGGGCACCCGATGCCGCAATCTCATCGACGGCGGCGGGCAGGAGAGAGGCCGCAGAGGAGGCACCGAAAATACCGCATATATTGCAGGGCTTGCAACTGCGCTTGAAAACGCTGTCGCATCGCTTGATGACATGCCCCGCATCGCCTCCATGCGTGACCGCCTTGCCAAGGCGATAACCGAAAAGATTCCGCGCAGCCGCATTCACGGCACAATGGAAAACAGACTTTCGGGCAACGTCAATTTCGGATTTGACTGCATCGAGGGCGAAAGCCTCGTTTTGCTGCTCGATATGGCAGGCATCGCCGCATCGACAGGCTCTGCCTGCTCGTCGGCATCGCTTGAGCCGTCGCACGTGCTGCTCAGCATTGGCGTGCCTCCCGAAAAGGCGCACGGATCTCTCCGCATCTCGCTTTCGCACAACAATACCGACGATGATGTCGACTACATCATCGAAAAGCTTCCCGCCATTGTGGAAAGGCTTCGTCAGATGAGCCCCCTTTGGAAGGAATAAATTGTATTTAATTTAAAAACAGAAAGGCAATTTTTGATATGTTATACAGTGACAAAGTAATGGACCATTTCACAAATCCGCGCAATGTGGGTGAGCTTGCCGATGCAAACGGTGTCGGCGAGGTCGGCAACGAGGTATGCGGTGATATAATGAAGGTTTTCCTCAAGATTTCCGATGACGGCGTCATCACCGACGTATCCTTTAAGACCTTTGGCTGCGGCGCAGCAATCGCGACGTCGTCGATGGCGACAGAGCTAATCAAGGGTAAAACCATTGACGACGCTGTCAAGCTGACCAATAAAGCGGTAGTAGAGGCGCTCGATGGGCTTCCGCCCGCAAAGATCCACTGCTCGGTACTCGCAGAAGAGGCTGTCAAAGCGGCGCTTGCCGATTACTATCGCCGTCAGGGTATCGAAAATGAGATTACCCGTGCTGTCGACGAGGGCTGCAGCGGCTGCTGCGATTCCTGCTCGCATCATCATTGATTTGATAGCATAGGTAAAATTTTTGAGGTAGGCTAACAAATCAAATTATACCATTATATTGTATTCATTAAAGTTTTTGAGGGGAGTTTGAGGTAGCTTTTAAAAGATGCCAATTGGCACAAGGTTACCTCGCCTCTGTAGGCTAACAAATCAATTATACCATACATTGTATTCACTAAAGTTTTTGAGGGGAGTTTGAGGGGGACTTTTTTCCAAAAAGTCCCCCTCAAGAAAGATGAAAATACTTCTTGGAATGAGCGGCGGACTCGATTCGTCATACGCCGCGCACGTATTAAAAAAAGAAGGGCACGAGGTCGTGGGTGCGGTGCTGAAAATGCATCGGTACACCGAAACCGACAGCGCAAAAAAGGCTGCCGAAGAGATAGGAATACCTCTTGTAGAGATCGACTGCGCCGAGCGATTTGAGCGCGACGTTGTCGAGCCCTTTTGCCTTGAGTATCTCGCGGCACGCACGCCAAACCCATGCATATTCTGCAATCCGAGTGTGAAATTCGGCGTTATGTGCGAATATGCCGCGCTCAACGGCTTTGACCGTGTGTCGACAGGGCACTACTGCAAGATCGTCGAGCGGGATGGACGGTATGCCATTGCCCGCGCCGACGACGGCAAAAAGGATCAGAGCTACGTCCTTTGGGGACTCAGGCAGGATCAGCTTAAGATGCTCTATTTCCCGCTTTTTGGGGCAATCAAGGAGGACGTGCGAAGGGATGCGCGTCTGATCGGCCTTTCGTCGGCTGGTGCGAAGGAAAGTCAGGAGATATGCTTTATTCCCGATAACGATTACGCTTCTTTTATAGAGGCGCGTTACGGCAAAATGCCCGAGGGCGATTTCATTTCTCCCGAGGGAAAGGCGTGCGGACGTCACCGCGGATTGCTCCACTATACCGTAGGCCAGCGCAAGGGACTCGGAATTGCCCTCGGGCGTCCCGTGTTCATATCACGTATCGGCGCAAAAGAAAACCGCATATACTTGGCCGACGCCGGAGGAGAGTTTACCGAAAGCGCATCGGTGTCTCGCCTCAATTTTCAGCTTATCGAGCCATTTGAGGGAGAGATCGAAGCGTTTGCCAAGATGCGTTATGCGGCAATGCCTGCCGCCGTGCGCGTGAAAATTGAAGGCGGATGCGCTGAAGTGATTTTTGAAAAACCGTCACGCGCCGTCACACCCGGTCAGAGCGCAGTCTTTTACGACGCCGATGGATGTATTTTATTCGGCGGCCTGATTGACTGACAGCGCATAATTGAACACAATGTAAACTTTTTCAAATCCGCCTTGACACAGGGCGGATTTTTTGCTATAATACTTGGGTATTCCAAAGACAGCAGGTCGTATGCGGTATGTCCGCATACTTAATATTTCCTGCCGAGGACATAACAGCAAATTTGATATTTGTCCGACACGCTTATGTTGTGTCGTTATGTTCGCGGCGGTATGTAAAAAACATACGGGCTGCGTTTTTTTATACGAAATTTTCCCGAAAGGATGGATACTCGAATGCCCAGCGAAAAAATACTGGCTCAGAAGCAGGCTGAACTCGAGGCTCTTACCGCCAAAATCAAGGAATCCAAGTCCGGCGTTTTGGTAAACTACATGGGAATCACCGCAGAGCAGGATACCGCTCTCCGCGCTTCCTTCCGCAAGGTTGGTGCTGATTACCACGTATATAAGAACTCTCTTGCTACCCGCGCTTTCGATGCTGCAGAGCTCCCCGCTCTTAAGGATTGCCTCAAAGGCATGACCGCACTCGCAGTTGCAAACGACGAGATCTCCGCCGCTAAAGTTGCAAAGGAATATGCCGACAAGATCGAAGGCTTTGAAATCAAAGCAGGTTATGTTGACGGCGAAGTTCTTGATGCAGCAGGCATGATCGAACTCGCTAACATTCCTTCCAAGGAAGGACTCATTGCGAAGTTGCTCGGTTCGATCCAGTCCCCTCTGTTCGGACTTGCATGCGTGCTCCAGGCTTACATCGACAAGCAGAACGGCGGCGAAGCAGAAGCTCCCGCTGCAGAATAATTTGCCCGAGCAAATTGTTCAAACCGCGCTCAATTATAATTTGCGGCGCAAAACAGAAGCGGCATGAAAAGGCCGCATAAAACAAAAGCCCGACAGGGCGAAAACAAAAAAGATTTATTTACGGAGGATTTAAAAAATGGCTACCGAAAAGACCACTGCTATTCTTGAAGAAATCAAAGCATTATCCATCCTCGAGCTTGCTGATCTCGTAAAGGCTCTCGAAGAAGAATTTGGCGTATCTGCTGTTGCAGTTGCTGCTCCCGCTGCTGCTGGTGCGGCTGCTCCCGCTGCTGAAGAAAAGACCGAATTTGACGTTGTTCTCGTAAGCTTCGGCGACAAGAAGCTCGACGTTATCAAGGCTGTTCGTGAGCTCACCGGTCTCGGCCTTAAGGATGCTAAGGAACTCGTAGAGTCCGCTCCTAAGACCGTTAAGGAAGGCGCTTCCAAGGAAGATGCTGAAGAGATGAAGAAGAAGCTCGAAGAAGCTGGCGCATCTGTAGAAATTAAGTAATTTCGGAAAAAACGTATAAAAAAGAGCTGCTGTTTTACAGCGGCTCTTTTTTATTGTATAAGCCAATATTTTTTTCACGATATTATGTGATATCCACTATAACAAGCTCGGGACGGTTGAATATTCGGGGTACTGTCGTCGTTTCGCGAGCAAGTCCGCGGCTGACGATCATCGTTGTGCCGCTTTTTTCATACAAACCGCCGGCATAGGCAGGAAAAAGTCCTTGGTGAGGCGCAAAAAGTCCGTTGAGCAGGTAAGGTATCCGCCATTGACCGCCGTGCGCGTGTCCGCAGAGGACAAGATCAAAATCGTATGATGCATAGACATCAAAATACTCGGGACGATGGGAAAGAAGCAGAGCAAAATACCCGTTTTCGGCGATTTTTGACATCTTGGGAAACTGCTTTTCAAAATCGTCAGGAGAGACAAGGTCAAACGAATCTGGATCGTCGGCACCGCATAAGTTTATGTATTCGCCGTTGATATAAAGCTCGACTGCTTTGCCCGTTATGATCTCAACACCGTATTTTCGGAGCATTGCCATTTTCTCTTCGAAGTAGATTTTGCCGCAGTAATATTCATGATTGCCGGCGACGTAATAGCAGGGATATTTACCTCCGATCGCTTTTAAAAACAGCTCGGTGCCGTTGTCCTTTATGCGGTCGTCGAAAATATCGCCGCCCAGCAGAACGACGTTGGGCGACTGGGCATCGATGGCATCGACAAGGGTGCGTTGATTATCCCCGTAGGAGCATGAATGCAGATCGGTGACGAGAGCGATGCGCACTTTTGAGGATATTTTACTGCTTTCGATCGTATAGAATCTCGTCAAAAGACGTACGTCCAGGGCAAATATCAGTAAAATTACGAAGGCGATGACCGATATTACGAGTATTGCAATTTTCATACGTTTCATTTAATTATTTTATGTATCTTTTTTGTGCTTGGAAAAATGCTTGACCATTTCATATACGCTTGAAACCGGAACAAGCTCTATCTTTGCGTTCTTGATTTTCGACGCAGAGCGTTTGGGCAAAACAATGCGCTTAAAGCCCAACCTCTCGGCTTCGCCCACTCTCATTTCGATGTCACTTACGGCGCGGCATTCGCCTGCCAGTCCTATCTCGCCTACGGCGATCAGGTCGTCGGGTACGGGAACATCAAGTATGGTCGATATCAGCGCCATCGCCGCCGCCATGTCTGATGCCGGCTCGTCGATGTGCAGTCCGCCGATGACGTTCATGTATATATCATTGTTTGAAAAGCGCAATCCGAGCCGCTTTTCAAGTACGGCAAGAAGAAGATAAAGGCGGTTGTAATCAAAGCCGTTTGAGGTGCGTCGGGGAGAAGGGAAAACGGTTTGAGATGTAAGTGCCTGAAGCTCGGCGATGATAGGACGGCTGCCCTCCATGATCGCTACGGCGCAGGTGCCAGACACTCCCTCGGGACGGTCGGAAAGGAGCATTTCGGATGGATTCGGCACTTCGTTCAGCCCACTTGACGTCATTTCGAAGACGCCGATCTCGTTTGTTGAGCCGAATCGGTTTTTCACCGCACGCACGATGCGGTGGGCAAATCTCCTCTCGCCCTCAAAATAGAGCACGGCATCGACCATGTGCTCAAGCACCTTGGGGCCCGCGATCGAGCCCTCCTTGTTGATATGACCGACAAGGAGCATGGATATATTGTCTGCCTTCGCCTTGGCAATAAGCCGCGCGGTGCTTTCGCGGATCTGTGTAACGCTTCCTGCTGATGACTGAAGGCGGCTGTCCGACAGAGTCTGTACCGAGTCGGCGATGACTATCGAGGGCTTTATCTCATCGATTTCGCGGAGGATCACATCGACGTCGGGATCGGTGAGCATGTAAAGACCGTCTCCGTCGATGCCGAGTCTTTCGGCGCGCAGCTTCAGCTGTCCCTGCGATTCCTCGCCCGAAACGTAGAGCACACGGCGTTTTCCCTCATCCGATACCGCGCCCGAAAGCTGCATGAGCAGAGTGGATTTTCCTATACCGGGCTCACCTGCAAGAAGAACTACCGAGCCCGACACAACTCCTCCGCCGAGCACACGGTCGAGTTCGCCGATGCCGGTCTTTGTGCGGATGTATTCGGGAATCCCCACGCTGTTGTAGGGAATCGCACGGCTCTCGCTGATTATCATGCCTTCTCTTACTGCGCCGCGGGATGACTTTTTTGCCGGCTCTTCGATTATCTGCTCCTCCATCGTGTTCCACGATTGGCAGGAGGGGCATCGTCCCAACCATTTTGCACTTTGGTAGTCGCATTCGGTGCATACGAAAATAGTTTTGCTTTTCATATTTGTTCCCTCAAAGGATGATTTAAATATCCATTTCGTATCGCGCTTTGACGTCCTTTTCTATTTGCGAACGAAGCGCGTCTATATTCTCAAATTTGTGCTCGCGGCGCATGAAGGTGAGCAAGTTTACCCGCGCATATTCGCCGTAAAGCTCGCCGACGTCGGCAAGAATGTGCGTTTCAAGCCTTAGTTGTCCGTTGTCACAAACGGTGGGATTTGCGCCAAAATTGGAAATCGAGCGGTACGTTTTTCCGCCGATCTCGATTTCGCTGGCATACACGCCCTCGGGCAGGGGGATTCCGCTTTCGCTGTATTCGATGTTGACGGTGGGCATGCCCATCTTCGTGCCGATCTGTCGGCCGCGTATGACACGTCCGCCGATCGAATAGCTGTGACCGAGCATGGATATCGCCTTTTCGATATTTCCCTCGGTAAGCGCGGCGCGTATCGCGCGCGAGCTTACAAGCTCGCCGCCCTCGCTGACGTCGCCGACCACCGTTGCACCGAAGCCTCGTTCCTTCATAAGTCGGCAAAGAGTATCGCTGTCGCCTTTTCCGTTTTGACCGAAGGCGAAATTGTGACCCGAGAAGGTGTGAACGATGCCGAGATTGCCGATAAGCTTGTCAAAAACGAAGCTTTCGGGAGAGAGGGAGCGGATGTCGTCAAAGTTTTCGGATATGATGTAGTCTACGCCGAGAGAGCCGATCAGACGTGCCTTTTCTTCGGCGGAGCATATATCTCCGCCCTTTTTGGGCAGATAATCAATGGTCCACACACAGCTTTGTATGCCGTTTTGTCGGGCAAATTCAACCGCCTTTTCAATAACGGCGCGATGCCCGAGGTGCACTCCGTCGAAATATCCGAGAGCCGCCGACAGGGGAAGGGACGGGGTGTCTGTTTTTGCGTTTAGTTTGATTATTTTCATTTCGTCTTCAAAAATTATTCGTTAAAAAGCTTTGTTGAAAGATATCTGTCGCCTGTATCGGGGAGAAGTACAACGATCTTTTTGCCCTTGTTTTCCTCGCGCAATGCCAGCTTTACGGCTGCCGACAGAGCCGCGCCCGACGAAATTCCCACCATGATACCCTCTTTTTTCGCCAAAAGGCGTCCGAAACGGTATGCATCGTCGTCGCTTACGGTGACGATCTCGTCGTAAATTTTTGCGTCGAGCACTTCGGGAACAAATCCTGCACCGATGCCCTGAATTCCGTGAGCACCGCTTTCTCCTTTTGAAAGATAAGGGGAGGATTCGGGCTCAACAGCCACGATTTTTATATTTTCATTCTGCTTTTTCAGATACTGACCGCAGCCTGTGATAGTTCCGCCCGTGCCCACTCCGGCAACGAAAATGTCAATTTCACCGTCGGTGTCTTCGTATATTTCGGGTCCGGTGGTCTCAAAGTGAGCCTTTGCATTGGCGGGATTTGAAAACTGTCCGGCAATGATCGCATCGGGGATTGTTTTGGCGAGCTGTTCTGCCTTTTCGATAGCTCCCTTCATGCCGAGCTTTCCGTCTGTCAGAACAAGCTCGGCACCGTAGGCCTTCATGGTCAGCTGACGCTCAAGCGACATGCTGTCGGGCATGACGATGATAGCACGGTATCCTCTTGCCGCCGCCACCGCGCATAGTCCGATTCCCGTATTTCCCGACGTGGGCTCGATTATGGTCGATCCTGCTTTGAGACGTCCGCTCTTTTCTGCGTCGTCGATCATATAAAGAGCGGCGCGATCCTTTACCGATCCCGCGGGATTGAGATATTCAAGCTTTGCGATCATCTCACATTTGAGCGAAAGCTCTTTTTCGATATTTGTCAACCGAAGCAGGGGGGTGTGACCGATAAGCTGATCGGCCGAGGTGTATATTCTTGACATTGCGGATATATCCTTTCGGTGCTGAAAAAGCATCTTTTTACATATTTATATGATTTGATTATAGCATTTGAAAAAGTTGTTGTCAAGATTATGATTTCAACGTGTAAAAAATGCATTTTGTATGGTATATTTTTGTGTGAAATGAATATTGTACACAACAAAGTTTTATGCTATAATTTTTCCTCGGATTGTGTAAAATGCACACAATATCTTTATGATTTTTAAGGGATTGCACAATGAATGTTTCGGCGCTCCGACATACGAGAAGACATCATATCAATATTTTCTCACACCTGAGCGATTTTATAAAAAATAATACCGTTTTTTGCATTGCACTTTTCCTGGCGGCTGTCACCTCTGTGATCGTGCCTCCCGATGCAAAGTATCTTTCCTATTTCGATTTCAAGACGCTTTGCTGTTTGCTTTGTACTCTGGCGGTAGTCGACGCGCTTCGCAATATCAGCTTTTTTGGCATCCTTGCCGAGCGGATAGTCATGCTTTGCGGAAATCTGCGTCTTGCCGTGCTTGCACTTGTATACATAACATTTATCGGCTCAATGCTTATTGCAAACGATATGGCGCTTATCACCTTCCTGCCTCTCGGATATTTCGTATTAAAGTCGACGGGCAACGAAAAATACATGGCCTTCGTTTTCATAATGCAGAATATTTCCGCCAACCTCGGCGGAATGCTTACCCCCTTCGGCAACCCGCAAAATCTCTACCTTTATTCGCATTTTAATATTCCCACCTCCGATTTTATGAGTGCGATGCTTCTGCCTTTTGCCGTTGCTGTTGCGCTTATCACCGTATGCTGCCTGTTTTTGCCGCGAGAGAAGGTGGCTATCCTTTCGCCTGCGAACAAATCTCTCCCAAAGGCACGCACTGCAGAATATATCATCCTTTTTGCACTCTCAATCGCGCTAGTCTTCCGCGTTATCCCTTATGCCATCGGTACGGCGGTGATCCTGATCGCGCTTTTGCTTTTGGATAAAAAGGCTGTCGCCGACGTCGACTGGGGACTGCTCGGCACCTTTACGGCATTTTTTGTGTTTTCTGGCAATATGGCGCGCATTCCCGCAGTTGCAAATCTGATGTCGACAATGCTCGAAAAGAACACCCTTCTTTATTCGTCGCTTTCTTGCCAGTTTATATCGAACGTGCCCAGCGCAATTCTGCTTTCCGAGTTTACCGAAAACTGGCGCTCGCTCCTTGTTGGTGTCAACATCGGGGGCACGGGCACGCTGATTGCTTCTTTGGCAAGCCTTATCACCTTCCGCGAATATACTTCGCACGTCAAAGGAGGCACGAAAAAGTATATCGCTCTCTTTTCAGCCTTCAATTTCGGCTTTTTGGCGGTGCTTATAGCAATTTGCTCCCTTGCGGGATATTAAAACCGAATGAAATTAACAAATGATTTCCAATAATAATGTTGACTGACCAATAATTTCACGTTAAAATATTGAGTAGTAATTAAAATCAAAATTTTTAAGGATGGACAAAATGAACAGGATAACCGTATTTGCCCCCGCGAAGATCAACCTCTTTTTAGAGGTACACGGCATCATGGACAACGGCTACCACAATATTGAAAGCATAATGCAGACGGTCAGCTTCGGCGATACTATCGATATCGAAAAGCTGCCCACTATGGTTGGTCAGCAAACTCCCACGATCGAGCTTTATTGCTCTGATGACCGACTCCCCTGCGATGAAACAAATATAGTTTATAAGGCGGCCAACGTCTTTTTTGCCGAAACCGGCATCATAAGCGGCGTTTCGATCCGCATAACAAAGCTCATTCCCATATCTGCAGGTCTGGCTGGCGGAAGCACCAATGCCGCCGCAACCATCATCGCGCTCAACAAGCTTTTCGGCACCGGCTTTACCGTTGACGAAATGTGCAACCTTTGTGCACACATCGGCGCCGATGTTTCCTTCTGCTTAAAGAGAGGCACCTGCCTGGCATCGGGCGTGGGTGAAAAGCTTACCCGTCTTGATGATATGCCCGATTGCGATATCGTTATCGGAATAGGTAACGGACGTGTTTCCACCCGTTGGGCCTACCACCGTATAGACGATATGCCCGATCGTGAGATCCGCGATATTCACACCATTACCGATGCGATAAAGGCGCAAGATCTCAAGGCGATCGCAGCTAATCTTTACAATACATTTGAAACCGTATCTCCCCACGAATCGGAGATCAAGGAGATCCTCAACGAAAACGGCGCTCTTGCATCGTCTATGAGCGGCTCGGGTTCGGCAGTTTACGGCATATTTGACGATCCCTCCAAGGCCAAGACTGCCTACGGACATCTCCTTTCCGCCGGATTCCGCGCGTTTTTGTGCAAGCCCCTCGGCAAGCGCGATGCGGGATTCCGCGAAATGCATGACTGAAAGATCGCAAAACAGTATTAAAAAAGTCTGTCACGTGACAGACTTTTTTTGATTTATTTTTTCAATGCCGCTCTGACAGCTATTACTGCGAGCATGACCATAATGGCAAAATAAATGATATATTGCATCAGCGACCTCCGAAAAAGATATTTTTTAGAGTGTTACCAACTTTGAACACGTTACCGGCACCCATCGTGACAATAACATCGCCCTCTGCCATGATGTTTTTAACGTGAGCGGCGATTTCGTCAAAATCGCCGATATAGATGCTGTTTTCCACCTTCGATGCAAGATCGGCCGAAGTAACGCCCGCCTCTCCCGTGTCGTGCTCGAGGTTTTCGTATATGTCAGTGAAGATCACAATATCGGCATCACCGAAGCTGACAGTGAAATCGTCGAAAAGCTCTGCGGTACGCGATACCGAATGGGGCTGATAAATGCAGATAAGGCGCTTTCCGAGAGGCTTTAAGGCGCTGAGCGAGGCGATAATCTCGGCGGGATGATGGGCATAGTCGTCAAACAGCTTGATGCCCTCTTTTTCGGCGATAAACTCGATTCGGCGCTTGATACCGCGGAAATGCTCGAGTCCGCGTTTGACGGCATCGGTGCAGATGCCGTTCTCAATGGCGGCGGCCGCGGCACAGAGTGCATCGCTTACGTTGTGAAGCCCGGGCACGTTCAGGTTCACACGGGTGAGCTTTTCGCCGCGTCTTACTATATCAAAGGAGGCAAAACCGCCTCTCGATTCCATATTTTCGGCCGTATAATCGGCATCGTTTTCGGCAGATACCGTTACCAGCTTGCCGCGGTATCCTTCAACCGATGCCTTAGCGTTGTCAAGATCGGTGTTTACAACGGCAATTTCTGCAAGTGCGATGTATTTTGCAAAGGATTCGGCGTACTGCGCATCCGAATGGAAATAGTCGGCGTGGTCGAAATCGACATTTGTCACGATCGCGGTGGTGGGGAAGAAGGAGAGGAATGAATCGGTGTATTCGCAGGCCTCAAAGACGAAATAATCGTGTTTGCCCACCTTGTATGCGCTGTCGTATTCGCTCATTATCGCACCGTTGACAACGGTAGGGTCGCTGTCGGCGGCGTCGCAGATCAGCGCAGTCATGGCTGTGGTAGTGCTTTTACCGTGGGTACCGGCAATTCCCAGCCGCTTGCCGTAATGCTTCATCAGCTCGCCGAGAAATTCGGCTCGCGTCATACATACAAGACCGCGCTCGCGCGCTGAAGAAAGCTCGGGATTTTCGGGGGCTATCGCGGCGGTGTATACAACGGTGGCGGTGTCGGGAAGACCGTCAAGATTTTTTTCGCACTGTCCGATGAACACCTTGATGCCCATCTCACTCAGATGCTCGGTCAGCGGAGATGCGGCGCGGTCGCTGCCCGAAATATTCATCCCAATCTTTTGCGAGATGGCGGCGAGCGATGACATCGATATGCCGCCGATGCCGATAAAGTGAATATGTTTTGGCGAGGAGTGCTGCTCTGCCATAAAAAAATCAACCGCCTTTCATTGTGGAGAGTTTTTTCATAAAATTCCAAAGTTATGCACAATTTTGTATATTTAGCAAAATATTTACGAAAAAATGTGATAAAAATTGTATCTTTGTCGTAAATTTTTGTTAATCTTAAAATAAATATTAGCAAATATTCACACTGTTGTCATAATGCAAATGTATAATCTTATCTCGTAGGGATAAATTGACCTATCATGGAGGAAAATGCTAATGACCGTTACCGACGTAAAAGTCAGAAAAGTCTTCAACGACGAAGGTCCTATGAAGGCTATCGTTTCGGTTACATTTGACGACCAGCTTGCAGTACATGACATCAAAGTAATTAACGCCAGGGAAAAGCTCTTTGTCGTAATGCCCAGCCGAAAGAACCCCGATAACACTTATCGAGACATTGTACATCCCATCAATGCAGATTTCAGACATGCGCTTGAAAGCGCGGTCTTTGATGCATACGAGCGCGAACTCGAAGCGATCGCTTTGACAGGCGAAAGCGTTGATGGCGAAATTACAGATTGACAGATTTGATTTAACTTTACAGAGTGATCTCCGTGACTATCGGAAACACAGACCGTACGAAAGTGCGGTCTGTGTTTTTTTATGCTGTGATTATTGCCCTTTTGAAATCTGTTTTATTCGGCAGATCCTTTCTCTGCCTCAACGTTTTCATCTGACGTGCTTTCCTCTTCGGCTTCAACGACGGGCGCTTCGGGCGGGAATACGTCGGGCATCGAGGCTTTGAGCGAAGTGATGGCAACCTCAAGCTGCTTTAAGTCGGGCTCGCGGGTGGTGATGCGCTGGATCCAGAGTCCGGGCGCGGACAGGATGCGGATAAGGAGGTTGTCGTGCTTGCCGGCGTACATGAGAAACTCAAAGCCGAGTCCGACAACGAGAGGCAAAAGGGCGAGCTTTATGATAACTCGCAAAAGCATGTTGTCCCAGGGCACGAAGGGCAGGGAATTTATCAGTATGCTTATTGCCAGGATAACGAAAAGAAAGCTGGTGCCGCATCTGGGATGGAAGCGCTTGTATTTGGCGGCATTTTCGGGAGTCAATTCCTCTCCCGCCTCGTAGCAGAAGATCGATTTATGCTCGGCACCATGATATTCAAATGTACGCTTGATGTCGGGCATAAATGCAACGAGCCATATATATGCAAGGAAAATACCTATTTTGATAAGACCCTCGATGAGATTTTTGAACCAGCCGAGTCCGCCGACAGCTCCGTCGAGCAGCTTTGTCAAAAAAGCGGGCAGGAAGAAAAAGAGGGCGAATGCCAATAAAACACCGAGAACTCCCGATATCGCCATTACGAAATTGAGAATGCTCTTGCCGAACTTTTCCCTCAGCCATTTTTCAAACTTTGTTTCCTCGGCTTCTTCATCAATGCCGAGAGCCTCGGCCGACTGCGCGAGTGTTTTGAAGCTGAGCGACATCGTTTCAACCATGTTGACCACTCCGCGTACTATCGGAATGTTGAGGATCTTGTACTTTGTGCGCACCGAGCTCACACGTCCGAGGGTGGTTTTTATGTCGCCCTCAGGGCATCTGACAGATACGGCGTATCTGTCCTTGTTTTTCATCATAACGCCTTCCATAACGGCAGATCCGCCTACCGTTCCGAGACGGCAATTGGCAGGCGCTTTTTGCTTTTTAGCCATATTTTTTCAAACTCCTTTGGTTTGGATGTAACACTTTTTGTTAAAAACGAACCTAAAATGTTATTTTTTACAAAAAGCACATTTCATACAATGCGGCGAAGTAAAAGAACCTTTTGCACCCAGAGTGCAAAAAACTCTTATCTTTAATTCTACCATATTACTACATCTATTTATACGAATTATTTGTTAACTTTCAGATCAAACTACATAAAAAAATAAATTAATTTTTTTTGTAAACAATGTAATAAAAAAATTCGTTTCGCGTTGACAATGGCTTTTAAATGTGATACAATAACATTGATTTGTGAAAATTAACTTTTTTAGCATCAGACCGCATCAAATATACTTTAAGGACTATGAAAAATGAATTCTGAAAGACGCGGGGCGATAAAAGAGCTGTTGCTTTCGAAACCGTTTGTTTCATTGCACGAGCTTGAAGTTCGCTTTCCCAACGTATCCTCAATGACTCTTCGCCGTGACATCGAATATTTCGAAAGCACCGGCGATGCCATAAAAGTACGCGGCGGTGCCCGCTCGATGAAGTTCATCACCACTTCGATGGAGGAAAACTTCGACAGCAGAATCACCGAAAACATTCAGGCAAAGGAAAAGGTGGCCATGCGCGCCATCGAGCTTATTGAAACAGGACGCTCGGTATTTTTGGATTCGGGCACGACCATGTTAAAGCTTGCAGCCCTTCTGCCCGATGAGCGTCTTACCATTACCACCACCGGTCCGAACATCGCAATGGAACTCGTCAAAAAGCAGCAGCCCATCATCAATATTGTGGGCGGCATGCTCAATCGCGACAACATTTCGGTATCGGGTAATCAGGCAATCGGCTTTCTCAACAACATCAACATAGATATCGCATTCATTGTTCCGTCGGGTATCTCGGCGCAGGACGGTCTGACGAGCGGTAACTATATCGAATGTGAGCTGAAAAAGCTTGTCGTTTCAAAGGCAAGACGCGTAGTTGCGCTGATGGACGCATCAAAGCTTGACAAATCGCTCCCCTACACCTTCTGTGATATCGGCGATATCGATGCCATCATCTCCGAGCGTGAGCTCCCCGATGATATCAAGGCGCGCGCCGAGGAAAACGGAGTGGAAATAATCATCGCGTAAAAGCAACATCAATCACGCGCACATATTGCACCCGTCCATCCGCCGTAGACGGGACGCATTAACTATACAACTTACAACATTCCGGCGGAGAATTGAGGCAAAATATGGCAACACTCGTTATCATGCCCAGACAGGGACAAAGCGTTGAAAGCTGTGTTATCACTGCTTGGGAAAAGAAGAAAGGCGACAAGGTAGCCGTTGAGGATATCCTTTTCACCTACGAAACAGACAAATCCTCCTTTGAGGAAAAGGCAGCCGTTGCAGGCACTCTTCTTGAGGTATTCGCAGAAGACGGCGATGACGTACCCTGCCTTGAACCGGTTTGCATAATCGGTGAAGAGGGAGAGGATATTTCCGCACTTATCGCTGAAGCAAAGAAGGGAGAGGCTGAAGAAGAGGCTCCCGCAGCTGCAGCTGTTGAAGAAAAGAAAGAAGAGACCGTTAAGGTTGAAGCTGCTGCTACCAGCACTGCTCCCGTTGACTCTTCCAATATGAAGATATCTCCCCGCGCGCGCCGTCTTGCCGAAAAGACAGATGCGGATCTTACCCGTGCTGTTCCCACCGGCCCCAACGGACGTATAATTGAGCGCGATGTTAACACCCTCCTTGACAAGGGCTTCCTCAAGGGTGCCGCAGTTGAAGCTCCCGCAGCCGCAGCTGTTGCTACTCCTGCAGCAGTATCCGCTCCCGAGGCTGAATATGAAGACGTTAAGCTGCCCAATATCCGCAAGGTTATTGCAAAGTCGATGCATGCATCCCTTTCCACAATGGCTCAGCTTACCCTCAACTCCTCCTTCGATGCAACTCAGATCATGGCTTATCGCGCAACTCTCAAGGCAAACGCAGAAAAGCTCGGTCTGCCCAACATCACCTTCAACGATATGGTTCTTTACGCTGTTGCAAAGACCATTCTCGCTCACAAGGATCTCAACGCACACTACCTCGATGACACAATGCGCTACTTCAAGCATTGCAACCTCGGTATGGCTGTTGATACCGATCGCGGACTTCTCGTTCCCACCATCATGAACGCCGACACACTCAGCCTTGCGGATCTCGCTTCCGAGGCAAAGAGAGTGGCAAAGGGCGCTCAGGACGGAAGCATTTCTCCCGATCTGCTTCGCGGTGCATCCTTCACCGTTTCCAACCTCGGATCGTTCGGAATCGAGTCCTTCACTCCCGTTATTAATCCCCCTCAGACCGGTATTCTGGGTGTTGATACCATCACCTACCGCGTTAAGGCAGACGGCTCGACATATCCCGCAATGGGTCTGTCCCTCACCTTTGACCACCGCGCTCTCGACGGAGCTCCCGCAGCTCGCTTCCTCAAGGACCTCTGCTCCAACCTTGAAAACTTCAACATTCTTCTCGCAAAATAATTTTAAGAAGATAAACACCGCTCGTGTCCCGACGATGCGTCGGGATATGAGTATCACCCATGAAAGGAAGACCGCGTAAAACGGTTTTGGTAAATGACAATGATTTATGATCTTATTATCCTCGGCGGAGGTCCTGCAGGCTACAATGCATCCGAAAGAGCTGCCGAAGCAGGAATGAAAACTCTCGTAATCGAGGGTCGCGCACTCGGCGGCGTATGCCTCAACGAGGGTTGTATCCCCACAAAAACTCTTCTCTATTCCGCAAAGATCTACGACTACGCAAAGCATGGCGAAAGCTATGGCGTAAAGTTCGGCGGAGCTGAGATCGACCACAATTTCGTAATCGACCGCAAGAACAAGGTAGTTAAGATGCTGGTAGGCGGCGTCGGCGCAACTCTCAAGGCAAAGGGCGTTGAGGTTGTAAATGAAAACGGTGTTATCACCGGACGCGATGCCGAGGGCTTTACCGTTAAGACTCCCTCTGCTGAATTCAAGGGCAAAAAGCTCCTCATCTGCACCGGCTCGACTGCAGCTGTTCCTCCGATTCCCGGACTCCGCGAGGCAGTTGACGGCGGTTTTGCAATGACCAACCGCGAGATCCTCGATATGAGAGAGATCCCCGCAGAGCTCGTTGTTATCGGCGGCGGCGTTATCGGTCTTGAAATGGCATCCTATTTCAATTCCGTCGGCTCCAAGGTCACCGTTATCGAAATGCTCGACCACATCGCAGGTCCCACCGACCGCGATATCTCCAAGGTTCTCCAGAAGAACTACGTCAAGCGCGGCATCACCTTCATGCTCGGCGCAAAGGTTACATCGGTCGGCAAGGACTGCGTAAACTACGAGCTCAACGGCGAACAGAAGAGCGTTCATGCCGATAAGGTTCTCGTTTCCATCGGCCGCCGTGCATAGACCGCAGGCATCGGACTTGAGTCGATCGGCGTTCTCACCGATCGCGGCGCTATCGTAACCAACGATCAGCTTCGTACCAACGTTTCGGGCGTTTGGGCAGCAGGCGACGTAAACGGCAAGCTCATGCTTGCCCACACCGCATACCGCGAAGGCGAAGTTGCTATCAACGATATGCTCGGCAAGAAGGACTGCATCTGCTACGATTCCATTCCCTCCGTTATCTACACCAATCCCGAGGTCGGCGCTGTCGGCGAAACCGAGGAATCGGCTAAGGCAAAGGGAATCGAGGTTCTCACCAAGACCGTTACCATGAAGATGAGCGGACGCTACATCGCCGAAAACGAAGGCGGCGACGGCATACTCAAGCTCATCGTCGGCAAGGAGCACAAGAATATCCTCGGCGTTCACATGATCGGTAACTATTCTTCCGAGGCTATCTACGGCGCTGCTATGATGGTCAATAAGCAGATGAGAATCGACGACGCGAAGAAGCAGGTATTCCCGCATCCTACCGTTTGCGAAGTTCTCCGCGAAGCTATTAACGAATTCTAATTGTTGCTCTAATCAAATTGCGCATAGCCAAGAGAATCTTCGCAGAAGGTTTTCACGCGGCAAAAGCGAGTTCTGAAATTCGTTAATTAAAAAAAGTATATTCAAGGCGCAAGCCTTTGAATTATAAATTTAATAATTCTTATTTCCACCAATACAAAGGAGATACATTATGCCTAAGTCACAATACGTCGACCCGAATAAGGTCTTTTTACCCGAGTTTATTCATTTCGAAGACATTCCGGTAAACCAGTACAACAAGACTCTTGAAGAAGAGAAGGCTCTCTACACCAAAGAGGATATGATGCGCATCTACCACGATATGCGTACCATTCACGAGTTCGAGACCATGCTTAACGAAGTTAAGACAAAGTCTGCTTACAACGGCGTTGAGTATTCCAACCCCGGTCCCGCTCACCTTTCCATCGGTCAGGAAGCTTCCGCAGTAGGTGAAGCTTACTGCCTCGATATCAACGACTTCTCCTTCGGCTCTCACCGCAGCCACGGCGAAATCATTGCAAAGTCGCTCTCTTCCATCCACAAGCTCGACAATGAAGAGCTTTACGATATCATGAAGGAATTCCTCGGCGGCCAGATCCTTTCCATCGTTGAAAAGCACATGCCCAACGCTGACGTTAAGGAACTTGCCAAGAACTTCCTTCTCTACGGCGCTCTCGCTGAAATCTTCGCTCGCACCACCGGCTTTAACAAGGGTCTCGGCGGCTCGATGCACGCATTCTTCATTCCCTTCGGCCTTATGCCCAACAACGCTATCGTTGGCGGCTCCGGTCCTATCGCTCTCGGTGCAGCTCTCTACAAGAGATGTAACCACAAGCCCGGTATCGTAATCGCAAACTCCGGTGACGGTGCTTGCGGACGCGGTCCCGTTCTCGAGTCCTTTAACTTCGCAGCTATGGACCAGATCACCAAGCTCTGGGGCATGGACGGCAAGTATCCGAACGGCGGACTCCCCATCCTCTTCAACGTATTCGACAACTTCTACGGCATGGGCGGCCAGACCCGCGGCGAAACCATGGGCTTTGATATGCCCGCTCGTCTCGGCGCAGGATTTTCTCCCACACAGATGTATGCTGAGCGCGTAAACGGCTACGATCCCTTCGCAGTTATCGATGCAGTTTCCCGCAAGAAACAGCTCCTGCTCGAGGGCAAGGGTCCCGCAATGCTCGACGTTGTTACCTACCGTGTATCCGGTCACTCTCCTTCCGACTCCTCGACCTACCGTTCCACCGAAGAGATCGATGCTTGGAAGGCAGCAGAGCCTGTTGCAGCATACCGCAACAAGATGATCCTCGGCGGCGTTGCAACTGCTGAAGAGTTCGACGCTATCGACGAAGCTATCATCAACCGCATGACCGCTGTTATGAAGCTCGCTATCAACGACGAGATCTCTCCCCGTATGGACCTCGTTAAAGAGCCCGACGCTATCTCCTCCATCATGTTCTCCAACCAGAAGGTTAAGTCAATGGAACCCGACCGCGAAGCAGAAATGCTCATGCCCAAGGAAGAGTGCCCCCGCGTAAAAGAGATCGCAGGCAAGATCCGCAAGGCATTCGACGAAAAGGGCAAGCCCGTTTCCAAGATGAAGATGTACAACATCCGCGACGGTCTCTTCGAACCCATCATTGACAAATTCTACGACGATCCTACCCTTATCGCATACGGCGAAGACAACCGTGACTGGGGCGGAGCTTTCGGTGTATACAAGAAGATGACCGAAGCTGTTCCTTATCACAGATTCTTCAACGCTCCCATCTCCGAGTCCGCTATCGTAGGTTCGGCAGTTGGTTACGCTATGTGCGGCGGCCGCGTTATCGTTGAGCTTATGTATGCCGACTTCATGGGCTGCGCAGGCGACGAAATCTTCAACCAGATGGCTAAGTGGCAGTCGATGTCCGCAGGCATTCTCAAGATGCCCATCGTTTTGCGCGTTTCCGTTGGTTCCAAGTACGGTGCACAGCACTCTCAGGACTGGACCGCTCTTCCCGCACACATCCCCGGACTCAAGGTTGTATTCCCCGCAACTCCCGCAGATGCAAAGGGTCTCATGACCTCCGCTCTCGAGGGTACCGACCCCGTTATCTTCTTCGAGTCGCAGAGAATCTACGACAAGGGCGAAGAATTCCTTGCTGACGGTGTTCCGGAAGGAACATACGAGATCAAGATCGGCGATCCCGATGTTAAGAAGACCGGTAAGGATATCACCATCCTCACCATCGGCGCAGTTCTCTACCGTGCTCTCGAGGCTGCAAAGACCCTCGAAGAGAAGTACGGCGTTTCTGCTGAAATCATCGATGCACGTTCGATCGTTCCCTTCGATTACACCAAGGTTCTCGAATCGGTTAAGAAGACCGGTAAGATCGTTATCGTAGGCGATGCTTGCGAGCGCAACTCCGTAATGAAGGATCTGGCCGCCCCCCCCCCCCACCTTGCATTCGATTACCTCGATGCACCTCCGATCGCTCTCGGCTCCCGCAACTGGATCACTCCCGCTCACGAGCTTGAAACCTTCTTCTTCCCCTATCCCGATGCAATTATTGACTGCATCCACGAAAAGATCATGCCCCTTCCGGGTCATGTTTCCACTCACAACTACTCCGATCTGGAGAAGATTGAGAACTACAAGAAGGGTATCTAAGTTAAATAAATCCCAAAAGACCTCGCCATGCGGCGAGGTCTTTTTTTACATTTTAGTGCTTGAAAAAAGGTGAGGATGAATATACTATATAATGTAGGATAAATTTCAGGAAAATATATGATCAAAAGGTAAAAAGATGCGTATAATAATCAACAATAATACCGATCCCTTTTTCAACCTTGCATCAGAGCAGTATTTGCTGGACAGCGATGCTGACAGCGCCTTTATGCTTTGGCGGAATGCTCCGGCGGTCATAATCGGATCAAATCAGAACGCATACGCCGAGATCAACCTCGATTACGTCGAAAAAAACGGCATTAAGGTGGTGCGCCGACTTACGGGTGGCGGCGCAGTCTTTCACGACCTCGGAAACCTCAATTACACCTTTATCACCCCACATAGGGAGAATTCGAATATCGATTTCGCGCGCTTTTGCAATCCGGTAATTGATTTTCTGAAACATCTTGGATGTGATGCCTCTCTTTCGGGCAGAAACGATATCGTCGTTTCCGAAAAGAAGGTGTCCGGCAGTGCGCAGACGGTGAGAAACGGTAAGACAATGCACCACGGCACTCTCCTCTTTTCATCGGATCTTTCCGATATCGCGCTGTCGCTCAATGTTAATGCGGACAAGCTGAGATCGAAGGGGATCAAGAGCGTTTCATCGCGAGTTGGCAATATCATCGATTTTGTAGACGAAAAATATTCCAAAATGGACGTAAACGAGTTCAAAAATCTCCTTGCAGACTATATAACAGAGCATTCCGAGCTCGAATGCACACTTGATCCTTTCAGCGAAAGCGAAATAGAGGCAATTTCAAAGCTGTCCGACGAAAAATATTCGCAGTGGGATTGGAATTTCGGTAAATCGAAGTCGTTTGAGAAGACCGTATCGAAGCGATTCGGCTACGGCATCGTCGAGATATCCTATACTCTGGACGGAGGGAAAATTTCCGCCATTTCGATAAACGGCGACTTTTTCGGCAAAAAAGAGGTGTCCGCACTCGCAGAAATGCTGATCGGAGCGCGTTTCGAACGCGAGGAATTGCAGCTCGTTTTAAGCGCTGCCGACGTCGGTGAATATATATCGGGCGCAGTCTTTAGCGACATTGTTGATCTGTTGCTTCTGTGATCGGCGAAAAATTGCCGAACATAAGGCAAAGACCTCAAAAAATACATCAAACACCTTGACACGGTAAAACGAGTTTGGTATAATTTACTTGCGAAGTGTTTTTTAATTGCAGAGTATTAAACTGCTCTTTAAAAATATTTTGCTTTTTTTCACAGCAGAGGGAACAAATTTCATTTTTTTGAGTCCTATCATAGCGTGAAAAACAACAGTAAACAAACAGCGCACCGATAAGTGGTGCACGAAAAAATATTTGAAGGAGATTATCATGAAAAGAAAACTTCTTGCGTTTGTCCTTGCTACTTTGATGATCTTGTCGGTAGTACCGCTTGCATCCTTTGCAGCAGTACCCGCTGAGCTCTCTGCATATCTTGCAGGCAACAAGGATCTCACCAAGCCCTACAACGTAACTATCACCACCAGCGTTAACGTATCTCACCTGACGGTAATTCCGTCCAACGTTACCGTTGACGTTATGGTTGGCGGCAAGCTTATTCTTAATGCCGACCTTATTGTATACGGTCAGCTTAACTGCTCGGCCAGCAGAATGGTAAATAACAGCGGCGCGTCTGTTGTTTATTATTCGTCTACCACATGGCATTGCTACAATCCCAGCAATCCCTGCACCTGGTATCCCATGAGCGGTGCCGCATGCCCCGATTGCGGCGGTAAGTACAGCGTTCACTGGTGTGTAACCTGCCTTAACTACCACTGCTCCGCTTGCAAAGATCATATCTATGTAACTCCCGCCTTCAGATGCAGAGTTAACGTAAATCACGGCGAGCTCACCTTCTGCACATTCTGCCGCGAATATTACTGCAAGACCTGTGTTGGCGGTACTCATGGTGTAAAGGGTCCCAACAGCCCCTGCGTTATCGTTAAGTTCACTTACAGAGAAGATTGCGAAAAGCACGGCGACGTTACCAGATTCCATTGCCAGTACTGCGATACTCACTACTGCTATCAGTGCGAAGGCGGAGTACACGTTTACAATTACCGCACAGGCAAGTGCTCTGTTTACAGCGGCATTTTTAATAATGCATGCGGAATTCACAACAACTACAAGCTGTACTGCACTCTTTGCCAGAAGTACTATTATCCCTGCTGCGAAGGCTATCACGTAGCCAATCCCGATAATCCCAACACCTGCATCAAGCAGCCCAACAGCAGCTTGTACTACTGCGCAAGCCACAAGACCGCAAAGACATTCTGCGCTGACTGCAAGCAGTACTACTGCGTATACTGCTCCGGCGGCGTTCACGTATATGACTACGTAAGAGAACTCTGCTACATCAACAGCGGTGTATACACTCCCATTTACGGCAATGCAAGCCCCTACTTCGATTACGATTATATCTTTGTTCCCGGCAGAGGATACGTTGTTTCTGCGATCTCCGCAGTTGCTCCTCAGGCAAGCCTTCCTACCGGTGCAAACCTTAATAAGGGTACATACATCTACCTTGCATCTGTAACTCCCGGAGCTGTTATCCATTATACACTTGACGGTTCTACTCCTACCGAAAAGTCGCCCGTTTACGACGGCCCTATCCTCATTTCGGCAAGCACTACCGTTAAAGCAGTTGCATACCACCCCTATGTTGGAGCAAGTGACGTTTCGGTATTTACCTACCTTGTAAAGGGAACTTCTCTCAATCCCGTATTCAGCGACGTTTCGAGCTATCCCGGACTTGAGAAGAATCTCGAGATGCTCGTTTCCGGCGGTATTATCAACTCCATTGGCAAGTTCGAGCCCGAAGCAACCGTATCGTGGGAAGAGCTCAAGAGCTATCTCACCAAGCTCGGCTTGGATGTAACTCTCGTTAATATCGACGAAGAGTTCTTTGCAAATGCAGAAGAGATGACCTATGAGGAATTCATCTTTGTTTCCTACCGCATCCTCTTCGCAAACAAGCTCACTATTATGTCCAGAACTCCTGCTGCGATTTACAACAGATTCACTCACAGAAGCGATTTCACACAGGATGTCCTCTACAAATCTGCATACGTTAATCTCTTTGCAGATAAGATGATCTACGGCACAAACTTCAAGCCCGACGACAGTGTAAACAGAGCATATCTTGCAACCCTTCTTGCACGTGTTTACGACAAGCTTAACTAAGTAAAATAAAAATCTCGCCGCTTTCCCCAACTTCCCATAAGGAAGTTGGGCAGTTTTATTCGCCTTTGGCGAGTGATATTGCTTCGCAGTGATATTCGGCTTTCGCCGAGTGATATTTGCTACGCAAGTTTTGGAAGGCGAATAAAATACCACTGAAGCCGTAAGGCTTCAATATCACTATTGCGATAGCAATAATATCACTCCGACGAGTCGGAATATCACTCTTGTTTTCTCTGCCGATCTGTGTTATAATGGGGTTACATCGTAGGGCGGGGGCTTGCTCCCGCCGTAACATAAAATTCAGGTCAAAAAGACGGCGGGAGTAAACCCCCGCCCTACAAAGGGGTATGGGCTAAGCCCCATGCCTTTGTAATACAAAGGCGAAACTGGCGATAAACAGAACGATAAATAAGAATTTATTGAATGGACGTTTCAAAATGAAAAAGACGATTTCAATTATACTTTTTATGATAATATGCTTTTCTATGTGTTCTTGTGACCCGGGCTCATTCGTTGTTAGCAGAGATTCATTGGATAATGTTATTAGCGTTGAGCTTATTGAATATAAAAACTCCGATCAAAAGCATTTTATCACTTGGGTGCCGGATCAATCTAATAAACTCGTTCCTTTTAATCTTGCTAACGCAACAATACTCGAAACTTTACCGGAAGAAAAAATCTCGGATTTTTTAGATGCATTTTCAACGACCAATATACTCCACACATACTATGCGTATGATTCTCCTAAAGATATTTGCATAAGACTGAATTATAAAAGCGGTGATTTCTTAATTATTTGGGCAAATTATGCAGGAAACAGCTTTGCAGGGTACATAGGCGAATACTCTTCAGATGGAACGGTTTCGTCTTTTTGGGGCTCTTTTAGCTCATTAAGTTATTATACCGACTTAGTGAATCAATTTTTCGCTTATGAGTTATAATGACAAATTCCAATTTATCGAATAGCAAATGCCGACAGATCTTGAAATCTGTCGGCATTAATTATTTGTTTACCGCGGAGCAAAACCACGCCATATAAACAAACTGACTATAATTTCTCCGCTAATTTTGCACACCCTTTTAAGCGGCGATTTTTTTATGCCAATTTTAATACGATGTAATCGTACAGCGCGAAAATACCTGCGCCGATCGTTCCCGATATTACTATCATCAATACCGAATTGATCTTGGTCTTTCGCAAAATAATAAAGGTGGAAATTGCGATTATGACCGCAAGAATGTCGACACTTTTGATCGCTGTCAGATCTGACGTGCCGAAAAATGCCATAAAGATGAGGAGAAGTCCTGCCGATGCGATCAGTCCGCTTACCGTCGGACGTATGCCGTAGAGAAGACCGCTGAAAAACGATCCGCTGCGGTATTTGCGATATAGGATGCAGAGCAGCATTGTGATGATGAACGACGGGAGCATGCAGGCGAAGGTGGCGAGCATACCGCCGAGCGGTCCGCCCATCTTTATGCCGACAAAGGTGGCCGAGTTTATGGCAAACGGTCCGGGAGTCATTTCCGATATGGTTATCATATCGACAAACTCGGTAACGCTGAGCCAGGCGCGGTCGTCGACTATCATCGAGCGGATCAGCGGGATCGATGCATGTCCGCCTCCGATAGAGAAAAGACCGATCTGTAAATAGCAGAAGAATATTTTAAGGTGGATCATTTCTTTTCCCCCTTTCTGCTCTTTTCGCGAATGAGGGTGACGATCATGCCTAAAAGTGCGCCGACGACGATTATGTATATCGCGTGGACGTTGAAAACAAAGGAACACAAGAGAGACAGCGCACATATAACGAGAGCGGGAATGTCGCGCGCTCGCTTGGTGGCGTTGTCCATCATGTCGATGCAGAGCGATGCGATTACAGCACCGACGGCCGTCTGCAGTCCGCGAAGCAGATAGACTACTGCGGCGCTGTCGCGAAGGGAATCGTAGAATACCGACACCAGCGAGATGATCAAAAGGGGCGGTATAATGCTGCCCACCATGGCGGCGACCGAGCCCCATAATCCTGCGACGGTGTAGCCGACGAGCATGAGGGCGTTGCCCGCGATGGTTCCGGGCGACGATTGCGCGAGGGCGATAAGGTCGGTGACCTCGTCCTCGGTTATCCAGCCGTATTTTCGGCAGAATTTGTCGCGGATCATGTTGAGAACAACAAATCCGCCGCCGAAAGCCAGCGTGCTCGTTATAAGTGTGTCGATAAATATCCGTAAAATCAGTTTTGGACGGCTCGATCGGTATGTCGTACCCGTCCGATTTTGATTGCCCATTTTTGTCCTCAAAAAGTGATATGATATATTATTGTATCACAAACCTTTGCGCCTTTCAATGCCTTTTTGTCTTTTTCGATACCGTATTTAAAGAATAACGGGTGTCATATCGGACAAACTAAATATAATATAATGATGTTATATGTCATAAAAGAGGGTGATGGCGTGAAACGGGGAAAAGAAGGTCGGTACGAAAGGGCGGTGAAAACCGTACGCGCGATATCGCGTCGGCTGGACGACGACGGTGTATACGTTTATGCGGCGCACGCCTCTTTTTTTGTGGTCATTTCGGCTTTTCCGTTTATCATGCTGCTTTTGAATCTTCTCCGCTATATCTTTCCCTTCGGCGAGCGCGAGCTTTACAGCATCGCCTGCGAATATCTGCCCCAAAAGCTTTTGCCTTATGCCGACGTTTTGGTGTCCGAGCTCTATTCAAACAGCGGCATCCCGATAATATCGATATCCGCCCTCGTCGTGCTCTGGACGGCATCGCAGGGACTTCGGGGTATAATCAAGGGGCTTCGCGGGATATATCACAGCGAAAAAAGCGGATACATCAAAAACAGCATCGTTTCGCTCTTTTTAACGATAATTTTTATCACTTTGATAACGGTCACGCTCGCACTGCTTTTTTTCGGGCATACGATAATCGTACGCATCGAGGATTATTTTTCGATTGCTTTGCGGGAAAATATTTTTTACGTCTTAATTAAAAATATGCTTCTGCCCGCGCTGATCATCGGCGTACTTATCGGAGTGTATTCGTCGCAGAGCACGAGCCGAATGAAGGCGTCCTCCCATTTTGTGGGTGCGGCATTTACAGGCGTGGCCTGGATAATATTCTCCCGCGGATACGCCTTTTATATCGACGTTTTCGCCAACTATTCCTATATCTACGGCTCGCTTACGGCAATCGTCCTTTTTATGCTCTGGCTGTATGCCTGCATGACCATCCTCTTTTGCGGAGCGGAGCTTAATCTGTATCTTTACACCCGAAGACGGGAAAGAAATATATTAAATAAAAAATAATCGGTCGCGCGGATATATGTTGTGTCCTTTTGTTCACAGCGCATATCCGTGCGACCTTTTTTTAAAATTCGGGTGTGCCGATTATGTAATAGGCGGGGTCGTTTTCTACGTTTATCGTGCCCTTGTCGCGGGCGTCAAGCTTTGCGATGATTCGCGAGGCAATAGCGATTTTTTTGCCGATATCCTCGATTGAGCCTACGTCGACGCGAAGTCGGTCGCCGTAGACGAAGTAGATGGCGAATCGGTTGGAAAAGTCGACCAAGGTGATGTTTCGTCCGAGCTCGGAATTGGCAAAGGTGTTGAGCATCTCGCGCGCGTAGGAAAGGTAGCTTTCGTTGTCAAACACGACCACCTCGCCGACAACGGCGCGCTTGACCGACTGGGTCTTAAGCTTGATTATCTGCTCATAGTCGAGCAACAGGGTGGTCATCGAGTTTGTTCTTTCAAGCACGCGCATCGATTCGGAGAGCACGAAATACTCTCCGCAGAGCTCGAAATAGTACTTGGGTTCCTCGTCATAGACG
>JAZSMZ010000157.1:0-24424 GCA_045536155.1 Eubacteriales bacterium | reverse complement strand
TCACAGAACGACATGGCTACGATCCGACTTATCGCGGCAATCCCGGTAACTGCTTTGCCGGTAAGCGCAGCGATCTCGAACAAGGTTGATGCAACCATTCCGTTCTCCCGCATTGAACGCGGAGAGGGCGCTATGGCCTCGACCGCGTACATAAAGCTTGCGGTAGAAGGCTGGAGCAACAACTGCACGCTGCACTATTACCTCACCAATGATGAGATAATCACAGCAAACCAGGCCATTACCTTTACAGGAAACATTCAGTATAACTCCGACAACGTTCAGAGCATACTCTTCCCCTCTATTGAAGGCCTTTCCGGCACCAAGGCTGTATATATGTACTGGGTCGTTGTCAGCGGAAGCTATACCGGCGGTGCAACCAGAGGCGACGTTAACGTGCTCAGACTTGGCTCGAACGACGATACTTCTGCTCCTACGGTAGTAAAGGTTGATTCCCATGCCGTTCGTGAGTCAAATACCTCTGACAGAGTAACTCTTAAAGTAACCCTTAATGAGCCCGGTAGAGTATATTACTCCACAAGCTCGATCAGCACATCCTCGCTCGACAGCTATCCTTACTTCGATATTGAGAAGAATGATAAGAACAGCGACGGTAACTACAGCGAAAGCTGCGATCTTGTTGTTCCCGTAGGCACAACAAAGGTAAATTACCTTGCTGTTGACGTGTATGGCAACAAGCAGAACTCCACAAGCTACGCGTCTATCGACTATTTCACCATAACCGAGGAAAAGGCCACCTCCAATTTCTCGACCACCTTCAAGTATGATTCGAGCGTTGCGGGTACTCTCTATTACGAGTTCAGCAAGTCTACAACAGCTCCCACCAGCTTCACCAACACCAAGAGCCTTGCTAAGAGCTCTTCCAGCGCCAATACATTTACTCTCGGAGCTGAGGACAACAAGTATCTCCACTACTATTTCAAGATAGGCAATGCCGAAACTCCTAAACAGTACATCGCTTTGACTGCTTTTGCCGAGACTGTCAATCCCAAGATGGACACCGTTCGTCTTGAGAGCAGAGGAGAGGCTGCAGCAAACGTTTCCTTCAAGGCATCCCAGACTGTTACTCTTTATTACACAGTGGGCAATGCACAGGTAAACAGCAAGGCCAACATTACCAATACCAAGGCACTTACCGCAGGTACTGTTGCACAGGTCAACTTCATCAACCTTGCAAGAACCTCGCAGATCGTTTCCTACTATATTAAAGACGTAGATTCCAGCTATGAATCGAGCGTCATGTATTTCACCATTCCCGCATACGTTGCGAATGATGAGATCGCTCCTACCATTTCCGATATTTCTATTAAATATTACGAGTCCACCGAAAAGAATTACGTTATCGTTACCTTCAAGTCCAGCGAAGCAGGAAATGTATACTTCGGATATGGCGACGATCAGAACGATAAGGTAGTTATCAAAGACACTATCGTTTCCTACGGCGAAGTGATGGCTGTTACTGAAGGAATCAACACATTCACCATCTTTGAAAGCGGCAGCGACGACTTTGACGGCAAGGGTATAGTTGTTTCCTTCGCAGTAAAGGATTACTCGGGCAACGTATCCGATCCCGCACACGCTTTCTACATCATTGAGGATGTTGAAGAGGTTGAGCTTTCCAACGTATACGCAGTCCGCGGTTCTACATACATTGATATCCGCTTTACTGCAAACCTCAAGGGAAGCATTCGTTTTGAAACAGTAGCCGGCCGCGTACAGGGCGACACATACGATTTCAAGCCCGGCTTCAACGAATTCCATCTCAGAGTTATCGAAGACGTTGCAGGCTCCTTTGAGATCAGCTACCGTTATGCCGCGACCGAGTCGGATCTCGATGATAAGACCGTCAGCAGCGGCGGCGGTTGGTGGGGACCCGGAAGCACTACAATAGTTCGCAACTACAAGACCGGTACCATATTCGTTCCCTCTTCGTCCGACATCGACGAAAGCGGACTGATCAAGTTTGATGAATCCTCCATCACCGTAGACCCCAAAGAGACTATCGTAAGCGGTGAGGACGGCGTTGTTATCACCATCAAGGCAACAAGCACACTTATTGACGATCCCACCTTCGAATACTCCTTCGACGGCGGTTATAACTGGACTCTTTCCAATACCAAGACCATAAGAGAAAGCACAATCTTTACCGTTGGTATGATCAAGGCGCGCCTCTACGGCGACTCTACAACCGTAACTTATCCCAAGGAGCTTAAGATCCTCAACGTTGACAGCAAGGCTCCCAACATTACCGCAGTTACACGTAATCCCGAAACCACCATCGATCCCGTATCCTCTGTCAGAATTACAGTCGAAGCTACCGATAACGTAGGCGGCGTGGGCACTCCTTCGGGCGGACTCCAGTACAACTTCGGCCACGGCTGGACTTCTTCCAATTACAGAGATTACACCAAGGATACCGTTATTCCCGCAGGCACTATCAAGGTTAGGGATAGAGTGGGCAACGAAACCGTATACAACGTTGCTATCACCATCAACAACATCGACGAAGACAGACCTAACGTAACCAACTTCGAGGTAGAGCGCACCGAGCTTGACGAGATCGTTGTTACCTTCGAAGTATCTGAAAATGCAACCTTCTACTATGCATTCCCCGAAAAGAACAGCACCGCTGCAGGTGCTCAGTTTGAGCATTCCGTAAGCGTTACCAAGGGTAAGAACACTCTTACACTCAAAGGTGTCGGCAAGCACGGCAAGGGCGAGACTCCCATGGTATTCTACGTTCAGGATGCTGCTAAGCTCATGAGCTCGCTTTACAGCTACACCGTTCCCGCATTCGCAGCAGGCGATAAGGTTGCTCCCGTGATCGTATCGGTTACTCTCAGCGAAGACGGACCTACCAACAAGCCCGTTATGGTAATCGTTGAAGCAACTGACGACGTTGCACTCCACGACGAGGCTCCCTACTCCTTCGACGGCGGTAAGACCTGGCAGAAGGAAAACGAGTTCGAGGTTACCAGAAACACCACATTCAAAAAGAACGACATCGTTGTCCGCGATATAAACGACAACAAGACCGTATACAATAAGGAACTCAAGATCGACACCATCGACCTCGAGCTTCCCACCATCGCGGTTTCCATTCTCGCGCTCAACAAGAAGATCGTTATCAGCGTAATCGCAAACGATAACCTCAAGCTCCACAACGCAGCTTACTCTTACAACGGCGGTTCCGATTGGGAAGCAGCTTCCCAGAAGACTCTCGCAGTTATCACCGACATTCCCGCAGGAACCATTCAGGTCCGCGACGCTGCCGGCAACGTAAGAGCATACAACTTCATCATCACCAAGGCACAGCTTGAAGCCAAGCTCAACAGCAGCACAGTTACCGTTGGCAACTTCAAAGACGTTGCAACTACTGACTGGGCATACACCTACATCATGAGATGTGCACAGGTTGGCATTATCCAGGGTGAAGGCGATGTTTACCGTCCTAAGGTAAATATGTCCCGCCGCGACTTTGTTACCATCCTCGGCCGTTTCGATGCAATTCTTGGCATGAACACCGGTAAGGCGGCTGCCGATTACGGTACCGTATCCAAGTTCAGCGACGTTCCCGCAAATCAGTACTACACTCCCTACATCAACTGGGCAGCTGAAATGGGAATCGTTAACGGACGCGGCGGCAACATCTTCGACCCCAATGCATCCATCACCCGTGAAGAGATGTGCACAATGCTTATCCGCTTCCTCAACCGTTACAACATTACCAACTCCTACCAGGGCAGCAACCTCAACTTCTTTGATAAGGCGCTCATCAGCTCCTGGGCACAGCAGTCGATTGCAGTTTGTAACGAGCTCGGCATCGTTATCGGTGACGATATGAACAGATTCAACCCCAAGAGCGTATCCACCAGAGAACAGGTTGCAACAGTATTTGCAAGACTCTGCGATATGTTCGGTCTGTAATTGTAAAACAAAGCAATAATAAAGAACCCCTGACGTTATCGCGTCAGGGGTTCTTTGCATGCGCGGCATAAAAAAATGCGTCCCTTTCGGACGCATTTTTAAATGTTTGTTTATTATATTTCGGGAATCTCGAGCTCGATCTCGCGTCCGAGGTTGGCGGATCTTACGATACCGTCGATGATAGCCTGATTGTAGAGGATCTGGCTTGACGGTACGGGCGAGGGGAGATCATTTCTTGCGGCATCGAGGAAGGAGCGGATCTTGCGGTCGAAGAGCGGAGGGCCGTTGTCCTCGATGATCGGAACGATTTCTTCGACACAGTTGTTGTTTTCGTCCTGGTAATAAAGGGTCATGGGGCCGCCGACGGTGCCATTCCAGCAGTCGGTGGAAGGAATACGAAGTCCGGCCTTCGCGCCAAGAATGATGGTATCGCCGGGAGTATTTATGTTCATAGCCCAGGAGATGCGGAAGTCAAGGATCACGCCGCCCTCAAGACGAATGAAGGCAGCCGCGAAATCGTCAACCTCGAACGCCTTTGCATATTCGGGATGTGCGGGATATGTATTAGGATCGGTGCCGAAAAATGCAGACTTGTAGCCCGAAACCGTAAGAGGCTTGGGATAACCGATGGCGTTGAGAACCATGTCAAGCGAGTAGCAGCCGATGTCGGCAAGAGCGCCGATTCCTGCAGTCTCGTCGGTGATAAAGGAAGTGCCCCCGCCGGTGGGTATACCGCGTCTGCGGCCGCCGCCCGTCTGAATGTAGTAAACGTCGCCGAGTGCGCCCGATTCAACGATCCTCTTGATGTTTTGCATATTCAAATCGAAGCGAGGCTGGAATCCGATCGAAAGGACCTTGCCCGATTCCTTTTCTGCGCGGCAGATCTCAAGAGCTTCCTCAAGAGTTACGCACATCGGCTTTTCAAGCAGAACGTGAACGCCGTGCTCAAGCGCGTAGATGGTGCAGGGCGCGTGCTGACGGTTGTATGTGCAAATCGAAACGCAGTCGAGCTCCTCGTTGTCGATCATCGACTTGTGATCGGGATAGCAGTGTACGTTTTCAAGACCGTAACGTGAGAAAAACTCCTTTGCCTTGCCCTCAACTATATCTGCTCCTGCGACGATCTCAACGTCGGGCATTCTCAGATAGCTTTTGATGTGGTAGTTCGCGATTCCGCCGGTACCGATGATACCGACGCGGATCTTTCTATCTCTGTCGATTCTGAAATCTTTGAATGTAGACATGGTGTGCCTCCTGAAATGGTGATTAATTTTCAATTGTTAATGATAACGAAGCTTTAAAGCGCACGGATCTTTAATCCTATTCGAGCGACATCTGTTCCATCAGCATCTTGTTGAATTCGACCGCAGTGTCGTATCCCATCTTCTTTTGACGGTTGTTCATTGCGGCGATCTCAAGAATGATCGCCAGATTGCGGCCCGGCTTTACGGGGATGGTGATCATCGGCACGGTAATGCCCATGATGGTCATGTGCTCGGAATCAAGACCGAATCGGTCGTACATTTTGCCTTGAACCCAGGGCTCCAGATTTATAACAAGGTCGATCTTCTCGGTTTCTTTAACCGATCCCATACCGAAGATTCGGCGGACGTCGACGATACCGATGCCGCGAAGCTCAACGAAATAGCGAATGAGGTTGGGCGCCGAGCCGACAAGAGTGCGCGACGATACCTTTTTGATCTCGACCGCGTCGTCGGCAATCAGTCGGTGACCTCTCTTTACAAGCTCGATAGCCGTTTCGCTCTTACCAATACCGCTGTCACCCGTGATAAGTATACCCTCGCCGTAGACCTCAACGAGAACACCGTGACGTGTGATACGGGGTGCTAAGTAAATATTGAGCGATGCAATGAGTGCCGCCATAAATTCCGACGTGCCCATTGTGGTACGCAGAACGGGGATATCGTGCTTTTTTGCACTTTCAAGCATCTCGCTGTGTATCTCAAGCGAGGATGTGTATACGATAGCGATCGGATTGTGCGCGGCAAATTCCTCAACGTGATCGGCACGGACACCGTCGGCAAGCGAGGAGATGTATTCGGCCTCGCCCTTTCCGATTATCTGAATGCGTCCCGCCTCAAAATGTCCGAAAAATCCTGCCAGAGCCATACCGGGACGGTTGACGTCGTTGCGCTCGATCTTTACTTTTCTGTCGCTTGGCAGATAAATGATTTCGAGGTTGAATTCTTCAATCAGCTTGTCAAGCGATACCGAATAAATTTCAGCCATAATACTGTCGGCAATTTTTCAAAAATGCCCTTGCCCTTTCAAAAATTGTGATCAATCGATATCAAATTTTGTCTGACCGTCGTCGAGCGGATTGCCCGAGGAGGGTATCTTTATCTTGCGATATTTCTTGGGGTCGCCGTATTTAAGTGTGTCAAAGGTTGCCTCGGTAACCTTGGCACCGCGCTTTAAGGTGAATACCTGAACGCCCTGGCTGACGCGCGTGGTTTTAAGGGATATCAGCGAGCTCTTTATCGTCATTGCGCGGTTGGTATTTGTAACGATGAGAAGGTCCTTCGTTTCGTCTTCGTAAAGTGCGGCAACGAGGGGGGAGGTTGTCGAATAAGCATTGGTCAGCTTGCGGCGGTTGGACTTGGTCTGATAGGATATAACGGGAACGCGGACGCCCTTGCCGTTTTCGAAGATGAATATCATGTTGTCCTTTTCGTTGTAGGTGTGTATCAGCTTCATGAACACGACCTTTTCACCCTCGTCAAAGCCCAGCTTTGCGGGGATGTAGTCGCCGAGCGCCGACGCCTTGGTTACGTCGAAATCGGCAACGCGGGCCTTGTACGCCTGACCCTTGTCGGAGAAGAAGAGAAGCTCGCCCGCGACGTTTGTGCTTTCTTCAATATATGCGATCTCGTCGCCCGGCTTGAGCTTGTGCTCCTCGCTTGCACGCAGAGAGGTGAGCGCGATCTTCTTGAAATAGCCCTCGCGTGTCATAAAGAGACGGACGTTGAAGGTCTCGATGAAATCTTCCTCGGAAAATTCCTTGATGTCCTCGTCGTAAATAAGCTGTGTCTGTCTCGGGATAGCGTATTTGTTCTTGATCTCGCGCAGCTGAGATGCGATGTAGTCCTTCTGACGGCGCTCGCTCTTGAGCATATCCTCGATATCGGCGATCTCGGCCTCAAGGCCCTCGATCTCGGCGAGACGGTTCAGAATATATTCGCGGTTTAAGTGGCGGAGCTTTATTTCGGCGATGTATTCGGCCTGGATCTCGTCGATGCCGAAGCCCTCCATGAGGTTTTTAACGACTTCGCTTTCCTTTTCGGTGGTGCGGACGATCTTTACCGCCTTGTCGATGTCAAGCAGTATTTTTCCGAGACCCAAAAGGAGATGGAGTCTGTCTTTTTTCTTGTTTAAGTCGAAGCGGAAGATACGCTGAATGCAGTTCATGCGGAAGCGTATCCATTCGGTGAGGATCTCGCAAATGCCCATAAGACGGGGAGAGCCGTCAACGAGCACGGTGAAATTGCAGTCGAACGAATCTTCAAGGGGAGTCATTTTGAAGAGCTTGGCCATCAGCTTGTCGGGGTCGGTGCCGCGTTTTACGTCGATGGTCAATTTAAAGCCTGCAAGACCGATCTCATCTCTGAAATCGGTGACCTCCTTGAGCTTGCCTTCCTTGCACAGCGCGGTGAGCTTCTTTATGATAAGCTCGAGCGACGTCGAATAGGGGATCTGGGTGATCTCGATGCAGTTTTCGTTTTTGTCGTAGTTGTATCTTGCGCGCAGGCGAACGCTGCCGCGGCCGGTGCGGTAGACCTCGCGGAGCTGTTCGCGGTTGTAAATAAGCAGTCCGCCGCCCTGGAAATCGGGCGCTTTGATGATGTCGAGCATCTGATCGACAGTGCTTTCGGGTGCACGGAGCATCTGAATTGCGCCGTCGCATACCTCGGCTAAATTAAAGGAGCATATCGATGAGGACATCGCAACGGCGATACCCTTGTTGGGCGATACCAAAATGTTGGGAAAGGAGGTGGGCAAAAGGGCAGGCTCTTTCATTGTCGAGTCGTAGTTGTCACCATGTCGACGGCATCGTTCGAAATGCCGGTGAATATCTCGGTGCAGAATTTGTCAAGCTTTGCCTCGGTGTAACGCGATGCGGCGCACTCCATGTCGGTGGTGCTGTAATGCTTGCCAAAGCTTCCCTTTGAGTCGATAAAGGGGTGAATGAGCGTTTCGTTGTCGCGCGTCAGACGTACCAGCGTATCGTATATGGCGGCGTCACCGTGAGGATTAAGGCGCATGGTTGCACCGACGATGTTTGCACACTTGGTACGGGGACCGTTGAGCAGTCCCATGTCGTACATGGTGTAAAGCAGCTTGCGGTGCGCGGGCTTAAAGCCGTCGATTTCGGGAATAGCACGCGCAACGATAACGCTCATCGCATAGGGCATGAAGTTTTTTTCGAGCGTTTCGTCTATTCTTTGCAGCTGTATTTCCGCTTCCTTGATCGGCTCTTCGATAATTTTTTCGATGTTTTTCTTGCGCGCCATAACACACCTTCAACTTTTCGTCAAATTTTCAGCAATAAATAGTTATATTTAGTATATTATACTCTTTTTTGCCCATTAAGTCAAGTAAGATAGGGTAAATACTTGCTTTTCGGGAGTATTATGGTGTGAAAAATGCGCCGTTTTTATGCGGCGCATTTTTTGTATTACAAAAGGATATGAGAAAGTTCAAAATTGTATAACAACACCATTAAATACTAAATAAGAGAAAGATCAAAAGCGAGCAGAGGAAAATAATTTCGCTCTTTTTAAAACGAAGGCTGCGGCGATAGATGGCGTATCCGATTATGGCGATAATTTCAATGATAAGCCAGAACAAAGGATAAGGTATGCATGATGAAAAAGATATCATTCCGAATATTGCGCATATGGGAATGAGCGTTCTGAATCCAAAGAAGGAATCGGAAATGTCCTCGGTTTTTTCCATTCTTCTTTTGCCGAACGAGAGAACGAATCCTATTGTCGAGGCTATGCCAAGAGCTATCCAGAATATAGTTGCATAAATGTTTGCATGAAAATATGGAAAAGTCGTAAAGTGTTCCTTTTCAACACACTGTTCAAAATATTCCGTTATACAAACTATTGGAGCCCATGGTGTAAAAGCAAATGGTATATCATTATAAAGATGCCAATTAATATCTTCTATCAAACCATTATTCCAGACAATGCTCAAAACAACATCAACAATCAAAACAAAAACAAAGGTGTAAAGGATCATAAACCATATTCCGTCGCCCTTTGTATTTGCTTCGTTGAAGACAAAGACCAGTACCGAATATAATGCAGACCCGTACAGAACACATAAAAAATAGTGTGTTATCATAGGAGAAAGATTGTAATGATCTGCCCCTCGGGTCAAAATCATTATAAAATTGAGCAAATACGATGCGGTAAATGTGCCAAGCAGTGTGATAAGACCGGTGAGATAGTGTACCATTCCCATTGACCGGCGTGAAATGGGGAGAGAATAAGCGCAGTCGAGATTGATTCTCTTTTTAAAAAAGGAAAATTCCATTACGGGAATTACAAATATCAGAATACACAAAAAGATAGCCGGACCGTCAAGCATAGAATAGTATTCAGTGATATATTCTTTTGCTTCGATGTCATACACAACTGCCTCTTGACCAATCGAGCTGATGAAAAGCGTAAAAATGAGTACGGCAGCCATAATGAAGAGTATAGTCTTTGCATTCGCCTTTAGAGGTGATCTGAAATACTGCTTGAAATTAGTCATATCTGCATTCCCTCCTTTTTGACGTTATGGATAAAGGCTTCTTCAAAGTCGAGCGGCATCTCGTCCATAACGACAGGGGAAAGCGATAATAGCTTTGCTTTCATCTCGGCACTCTCCCCCTCAAGGACGATTTGGACAAATCTGTTTTTTATGTTAAGTGATACTATGGGAAGACCGTCAAAGAGCTCTTTGTTTACCTGCTCGGTAAATGCAAGCTCAAACTTGCAAAGGCGGCCTACGTGCTCGGCTATATCGCCTTGATTTTTTATCACGGTGGAATCGATAAGGATAAATTTGTCGCAAAAGTCTTCAAGTTCACGCAAAGAGTGGCTTGAAATAAGTACGGTGGTTTTCTCCTCTTCCACAAGCGAGATAATTGCGTCTTTAAATATTTTTCTCGAGAGCGGATCAAGTCCGTCAAACGATTCGTCGAGCAAAAGATATTTCGGTTTTATGGCAAGGGCGAGAGCTATGAATACCTGACGGCGCATACCCTTTGAAAAATTGCGAAGTTTGCCGGATTTGTCTATCTTATACTCTCCGAGCAAGCGATCGTATGTTTCTCGGTCAATACTCGGATAAAAGCACTTATAAAAATTGAAAAGGGTATTTGGGGTGGTAGTTGCGGTATGATAAGGGTCGTCGGGAAGAAAAAAGATGTCCTTTCTCGTCTCTGCGTCCGCGGGACTGTTACCATCGTATTTGATGCTGCCGGCATCGGGAAGATAAACTCCCGCAAGCAGACGCAGGAGAGTTGATTTGCCTGCACCGTTGATGCCGACAATGCCGAGTATTGTATTATCGGATACCGTAAGGTTAATGTCACGAAGCACATTTTTTTTGCCGAGCGAATGCGACATGCTATTGATCTCAATCATTTTTGTATACCTCCTCTATAACGGAAATGATCTTGTCCTTTGAAAAGCCCTCTTCTTTAAGTTTCAACAATGTAGATGCCAGGATATCAAAGGTTTCGCTCATCTCTTTTCTTTCGTTATCGTATATAACGAAAGCGCCTTTTTTTGGCATAGAACGTATCAGCCCTTTTTCTTCAAGAAGCGAATATGCGCGCTGAACTGTATTGGGATTTACGCGCAGCTCGCTTGCTGCAGTTCTGACCGAAGGGAGTTTTTCTCCTGCTTTGATAACACCGAGGGTGATATATTTCTCGTAGCGCTCGGCAATTTCAATATATACCTCTCGCTTCGAAGAAAAAACATTTGCCATGTATATACCCCTTTCTGTATTATTTGTACCATCTGTATTATCTGTATTATATCATTTGCAAATCCGTTTGTCAAGTGTGTTTTTCGAGTATAGATGAAAAATGTGCAATATGGCGGTTTTGAGCAATTAAAAAGGCCGATGCGGAATAAACGCATCGCCCCTTTCATTGTTTTTTTGTGCTGCGGGGCATTTAACAAATTTCACTCAAAAATTCTTTTCGAGCATATCAAAGCTGTCGTAGAGGAAGCTTTCAAGCTCGTCAGCGGTGAGCTGACGGTGGCTGAGCAGGGCAAGGCGGTAGATCTGCTTTGCCGCGGCGGCACTTTCGTCAGATTCGGGCTTGTCGCCTATTTTGCGGATAAGCGAGCTCGACGAGTTGAGTATGAGGGTGGACTCAAGGGGCATCTTAAAGGATCCGTCGTCTTCGCCTCCGCTCATGCGGTACATCTTCATCATGTCCTCAAAACGTCTCGACTGCTCGGAAACGGTGAGAACGGCGGGAACCTTCTCATCCTTGAGGCTTTCGAACTTGACCTCCATTTTTTCCTCGCCCGACACCTTTTTGAACAGCTCGGCAAGAGCGTCGTTTTTGTATTCCTCGCCATCACCCTTGAGCGAATCGGCGATGGACGAGTCAACGCGGGCAAACTTGATGTTCTTGTCACTCTCAAGCAGATTGATGAACTGGGTCTCGATGAGCTTGTCAAAGATGACCACGTTAATGCCCTGCTTTTTCAGCATGGCAATATACTGCGCCTGACTAAGCTTGTCGGTTGAGTAGTAAACGACACCCTCGTTGGTCTCCTTTGCGCTTTCGAGGTATTCGTCTACCGTCTTGTAGCTTCCGTCGGAGAGGGGCAGAAGAATGGAATTCTTCACGCGGTCGTAGAATTTTCTGTCGCGCATGGCCGAATATTCAACGAAGATCTTGATATCCTGCCACATCTTTTCGTAGTTCTCGCGGTCGGTATTGAAAAGTCCGTTGAGTTTGTCGCAGATCTTTTTAACGATGTGCGACGAGATCTTTGAAACGTAGCCGTTGTTCTGCAGGTATGAGCGGGATACGTTCAGCGGCAGCTCGGGGCAGTCAAGCACGCCCTTGAGCATGAGCATATATTCGGGAATTACCTCCTTGATGTTGACGGCAACGAAAACCTGATTGTAGTAAAGCTTTACCTGACCTTCAAAGCTGTCGTATTCGGCATTAAGACGGGGGAAATAGAGGATTCCCTTGAAATTGAGGGGATATTCGGCATTGATGTGGATCTGGAAGAGGGGCTCGCGATAGTCGTGGAACACCTTTGAGTAGAATGCCTTGTATTCTTCATCGGTGCACTCGCTCGGCTGCTTGAGCCAGAGGGGAGTGGTGTCGTTTATCGGCTTTGGAGAATGGTCGTGACCTTCTTCGCATTTGCATTCGTCGCAGTCGCAGCCGTCGTCGTGTGCGTGATGCTCTTCTTCCTTGCCGACGATGTCGAGGTATATCTCGACGGGCATAAATGAGCAGTAGCGCTCGAGAATGGAGCGGATCTTGCCCTCTTCGAGGTATTCCTCTTCGCCCTCGGTTATGTGCATAACAACGTCGGTGCCGCGCTCGCTTCTCTCGCCGTCGAAGATCTCGTAATCGCCTGCGTCGGTGCATACCCACTTGACGCTGTCAGAGCCGTCGAACGACTTTGTGATAAGATCAACGGTATCGCTAACCATAAAGGAGGAGTAAAATCCGAGACCGAAATGTCCGATGATGCCGTTCGAGGAGCCGTCCCCCTCGCCCTCGTATTTGTTGATAAAATCGAGCGCGCCCGAAAGAGCCATCTGGCAGATGTATTTGCGGACCTCCTCGCCGTTCATACCGATACCGTTGTCCGATACGGTGAGCGTCTTTTCGTCCTTGTCCACCTTAACGGTGATCTTGTAATCCTCGCCCTCGCTCTCGATCTGACCGAGAGAAACGAGACGGCGGTGCTTTGTGATTGCATCGCAGGCGTTTAATACGATCTCGCGCAAAAAGATCTCCTTTTCGGAATAAAGCCATTTTTTGATTACAGGGAAAATATGCTCGGTTTCGACCGATATACCGCCCTTTTCTTTAATTTGATCACTCATGACAGTCTTTTCCTTTGCATGTTGATTAATTTTATTCGTGTCCTATATTATATAGCAAAAGAGCAAAATATTCAATGCAGAATTTGTATTTAATTTACTAATGAATGATTAAGAAAACAAAAACGAGGTCGAAAAACTGCTGCTTTCGCATATTTTTCAACCTCTTAGAAGCTCATTTTGCCTTTTTCTTTTTAATGCGCTTTATTATAAGCGATGCCGATATGACAAGTGCGCCGAGAACTGCGGTGTTTATAATAACGATAAGCATGGTATGCTCGGGCGAGCCGATAAACTCGTGGCGTATCATGTTTTCGATGGCGTAATTTTCTGCATACGCGTTTTTGCTCACGTCGAGTATAAGCGATTCCGATTTGCTGAATGCATGGTGACCGATTTCCTTTACCGATGCTGGAATTTTGAGCGTTCGGAGCATGGTGCAGCCCTCAAAGCAGAAATCGTCGATCTTTTCAAGGGTGTCGGGCAGCTTGATGCTTCTCAGCAGCCTGCAGTCGCGGAAGGTGCTCATACCCAGCGTTTTAAGCCCTTTCGGCAAGATGACCTTCATCAGATTGTCGCATCCCTCAAAGGCGCTTTGTCCGATCTCGACAACCGTGTCTGCAATGATGGCCTTCGTCACATTTTCGTTTTGAGAAAAGGCATATTTTGCAATGTACATAACGGTGTAATGATCGCCGTCGTACATCTCGACCGTTTCGGGGATTCTTATCGTCGGCAACTCGTCGTTGTATCCGATAACGATGAGTGCCTGCTTGCCATTTTCGTCGTAGAGCGGGATGGTCTTTTCCTCGTCTGCAAAGGCAAACTCGACCTTTACTCCGCCGTGTGTTTCAACAAAAGCGAATGAGGGCAGAGCGAGATTTGACAAAAGAAGAAGCGATATAAAAATCAGTGCGATGCGTTTCATATGATCCTCCGACGGTCATTACCAGATTAAGGGGATAAGGCGGTATTTGACCTTTTCTTTGTATTCGATGTACCCTTCAAGCTCATTTTCCAAAAAGAGCTCCTCGTGCTTTATTCGTTTTGCGATAATGAAGGGGTAGAAAAGGAATACGATAAATGAATAGATCGATCCGAGCACGAGCGGCATTGATAAAAAGAGCAGCAGAGTGACGCTGTACATAGGGTGACGGACGATGGAGTAGAGCCCGGTATCGACAACTTTTTGCCCTTCCTGCACCTCGATCGTGCGGCTGAGATAGGTGTTTTCGCGAAGTATTTCGGCGTAGAGGATATAAGCGACCAAAAAGAGAGCTGCACCAATAAGTGTCACCCACTTTGGCAGTGTGTACCAGCCGAAACGGTGACCGAGTCCCGAAAGGATAAATCCGATAAGGAACATAAGCCCGCTCAGCTTTACAACGGCACTTTGCTCCTTTTGCTTTTCTTTTGCATCAAGACGGCTGCGAAGCAAAGCGGGATTTTTAATCATCATCACGATGCCCGCAAAAAACATGGGGATAAAGAGTATGCCCATAAGGACGAGTCCGCCGAAATAGTCAAGAGTGCCGGCGGGCAAAAATATCAAAAGTCCCACAAGAAATACTCCGAAAAGAAACTTGATTATTGCTTCAAAAAACAGCTTTAACGTCATGGCGTTTCCCTTTCAAGGCAAATAAGTCATTTTGCTCTTTTATTATACCACGCCTTTTGGGATTTGTCTTTATAGTAAAAGGAAAATTTACAAATTGCCGAGTGGGGATCATCGTTGGTGCAAAGTGTGCAAAACGCGCTCAAAACCTTGACAAAAGGCGCATTTTGTAGTACAATTAAATTTGATTATTCATCTGAATTTATACGTAAAGAACACAGCTTATTTCAACGAAAGGTTTCATCATATTATGCCGCTTACATTGCCTAAGGGATACACTCCCAAGCTTTCCATATACGATACCCAGACCGCCATCGGTCTTATCAAGCGCGATTTTCAGGATCGCCTTTCCACCGCACTCAATTTAAAGCGCGTTACCGCTCCCCTTTTCGTCGATCCCTCAACGGGTCTTAACGATAATTTGAGCGGTGTTGAGCGTCCCGTAAATTTTGAGCTCGGACACAGCGGAAAGTACGCCGAGGTCGTTCAGTCGCTTGCAAAATGGAAGCGTATGGCTCTCGGCAACTACGGCTTTAAGCCGGGTGAGGGTCTTTACGCTGACATGAACGCTATCCGCCGCGACGAGAACCCCGACAACATTCATTCCATCTACACCGACCAGTGGGACTGGGAGAGAGTCATTCGTCCCGAGGACCGCACCGCCGATTATCTTCGCGCTACCGTACGTTCGATCGTCCGTGCCATTGCCGCTACCAACGAATACGTACGAAACAACTATCCCGTATTGGGCATCGACGTCGAGGACAACGTCTTCTTCGTCACCTCGCAGGAGCTCGAGGATATGTACCCCGATCTCACTCCCAAGCAGCGTGAGACTGCCGTCACTCGTGAGCACGGCACGGTATTTATCATGCAGATAGGCAAAAAGCTCAGATCGGGCGCTCCCCACGACGGACGCGCACCCGACTACGACGATTGGGAACTCAACGGCGATATTCTCGTATGGGATGAGCTTTTGGGCATCGCTCTTGAGCTTTCCTCGATGGGTATAAGAGTAGACAGCGAGTCGCTCGACCGCCAGCTCACCCTCGCAGGATGCGACGACCGCCGCTCGCTCACCTTCCATCAAAAGCTGCTCAATGGCGAGCTTCCCCTCACCATCGGCGGAGGTATCGGCCAGTCGCGCCTTTGTATGTTCATGCTCGAAAAGGCGCATATCGGCGAGGTTCAGGCGTCTGTTTGGGACGAAGAGACAATAATCGGCTGCCGTGAGGCGGGTATCCCCCTTCTTTAATACGCGTTTTACATAATTTAGATAAATTTTCCGACAGAGAAAAAGGAAAGGATGACATCAATGTCCGACATTTCAGCAATATTCGGTACACTTGTATTCGACGACCGCGTCATGCGCGAGCGTTTGTCGCCCGAGGCGTACAGCTCGCTCCATCGCACGTCGTCCGGCCGCTCGCCCAAGCTGATCATAGACAACAAGGCGTTGGCAGACGAGATCGCCGATGCAATGAAGCAGTGGGCGGTTGAAAAGGGTGCAACGCACTACACACATTGGTTTCAGCCGTTAAACGGAGTAACCGCCGAAAAGCACGACAGCTTCGTCATGCCCGACGGACACGGCGGCGCTCTCATCTCCTTTTCGGGAAAAGAGCTTATAAAGGGCGAGTCTGATGCATCTTCCTTCCCCTCGGGCGGACTCCGCTCCACCTTTGAGGCTCGCGGTTACACTGCATGGGACCCCACGTCCTATGCATTTATAAAGGACAAAACACTCTGCATTCCCACCGTATTCTTCTCATACGGCGGTGAAGCGCTCGATAAAAAGACGCCTCTCATGCGCTCCTCGCAGGCGCTCAATCGCGAAGCTCTTCGCGTGCTCCGTCTGCTTGGCGACGACAAAACGAGCCGCATCGTTGTAAATGCAGGCGCCGAGCAGGAATATTTCCTTATCGACCGCAATCTTTATGATCGCAGATGCGATCTAATATTCACAGGCCGCACCCTTCTCGGCGCGCGTCCGCCTAAAGGTCAGGAGCTAGACGACCACTATTACGGCGCGATAAAGCCGAGAGTGCAGGCCTTTATGAGCGAGCTCAATGAGGAGCTCTGGAAGCTTGGCATTTGTGCAAAGACCGAGCACAACGAGGCCGCGCCCTCCCAGCACGAGCTTGCCCCTATTTTTTCAACTGTCAACACCGCAACCGACCAGAATCAGCTTATCATGGAGATAATGAAGCGCGTCGCGATCCGCCACGATTTCGTCTGCGTGCTTCATGAAAAGCCCTTTGAGGGAGTCAACGGCTCGGGTAAGCATAACAACTGGTCCATCGGCACCGATCTTGGATACAATCTGCTCGAGGCCGGCGAAACTCCTGCCGACAACAGAAAATTCATGCTCTTTTTGTGCGCCGTTATCCGTGCGGTAGACGATTATCAGGATCTGCTCCGCATATCCGTCGCCACAGCGGGCAACGATTGCCGTCTCGGATCGTCGGAGGCGCCTCCGGCAATTATCTCAATATACGTCGGTGATGAGCTCAACGCCGCGCTTGAAGCCGTTGTCAACGGTGAAAAGGCGGTTGCACATACCGAAAAGAAGCTTGAAACGCACGTTCATGTGCTACCCAAACTTCCCCTCGATTCAACCGACAGAAACCGCACCTCACCCTTTGCATTTACCGGAAACAAGTTTGAATTCCGTATGCCCGGCTCGTCGGCATCGATTGCCGATCCCAACACAGTGCTCAACACCATTGTTGCCGAATCTCTGCGTGTCTTTGCCGACCGCCTCGAGAGCGCGTCGGATATCGACAGTGAGCTGTCGAACATCATATTCGAAACGGTACGCGATCACGGCAGGATCATATTCAACGGTAACAACTACACCGACGAATGGGTAGAAGAGGCCACACGCCGCGGTCTTTGCAATCTCGCCACTACAGCCGATGCGGTGCCCCACCTTGTTGACGAAAAGAATATCGAACTGTTCGAACGTCATTCGGTATTTACCGAATCGGAGCTACGTTCAAGATGCGAGATCCTGCTCGAGGAATACCGCAAAAAGGTAGATATTGAAGCGCTCACCATGGCTGATATGATAGGCCGTGAGCTTCTCCCCGCCGCATATTCCTATATCGGTGAGCTCGGAGTAAGCCAGAGAGGACTTCGTGAGATGAATATCTCGGTCAGCGCAGTCCAAAACAGCGCAAATAAGATCGCAGAGATGTGCGAAATGACTCAAAACGAGCTTTCAAAGCTTGCTGACATTTCCGCCGACGATCACGGAAAGAATGCCCTTGAAGCGGCAAACTACGTCAAAGACGTTATGCTGCCTCAGATGAAAAAGCTCAGACAGTGCGCCGATGCCCTTGAGGCATCGCTTCCCAAGAGAGTTATCCCCTATCCCACCTACGAACAGCTTCTTTTCAGCGAGTAAAAAGATAAAATATTGATTTAAAAAGGAAAAACGGTAGATAAAATGCCTTCAAAATCCCAAAAAAAATCAAATCCCAAAAACGAAAAAAAGCATAACGGCAAAGAAGTGGCCAAGGAAAGCAAAAAGGTGCAAAAAAAGCAGATCGACACAACTGCCGAACAGCAGAAATTGCCCGATCCCTATTCGTTTGCCAATTCGGTGATGCCCTACGTCATCGGAGTTGTTGCGCTTTTTATCGGCGTCTGCCTTATAAAGCCGCCCGTCGGCTGGCTTGTCAAGGGAATACATATGCTCCTTTACGGACTTTTCGGTCCTGCGTCGATATCCATTCCCATGCTCCTAATTATCATCGCCTTCTTCTGGCGAAAGGACGTCGTTAAAAGAGCGACAGGCGCAAAATTTTTCTTCTCGACGGTATGCCTTCTTTTGATATCGGTGCTTTGCGCGGCAGCAAACGTGCCCGAATCGCTTAAAATAGGCGAGCTTTGGACGCGTGGTATCGACCTTGTGGGCGGCGGTGTGATCGGATCATATCTCGGCTGGCTGCTTGTCAAGCTGATGGGTGTCGGTCTGACCGTGTTCATCGCGATCGCCCTTGTGATCCTCTTTGTCATGTTCATTTTCGGCACTACCCCCTACGATCTTTTCTTAACTATCCGTTACAGAATGATACGTAATGCCGAGCGCCGCCGTGCCGAATCAGAGGAGCTTTTGAAGCGCGCCGAGCAGCAGTCCGCCCAGGAAAGAGCGCGCCGAGCATACGAGCAGCAGGAAAGAGAGGCGGCCGCAAAGAGGGAGAGAGCAAGAGAGGAAAAAAAGAGAAATATCATCAACGAGGACGTCACTATCGACGATATGCCCTCGGAAAATATCAACGATTACTCCGCATCTGACGTAATATATATCGAAGATGACGATTATTCGGCCGACGGCGGCATCATCGTTGCCGATATGTCAAAGCCCGACAGCGACTATTGCTCGATCGATCCCAACGCCTTCGACGATGCCCTTCGCGGACGCGAGAGCGCGAGTGACGCTTCGTCTGCTCCCGACTACGTCGAGATAATATCCGACGAGGTAAAGGAGAGTATTAAGGCCGAAAAGGTGGACAGCCCCTTAAAGCGCCCCGACGATCTTGACGAGATACTCAGCGACGAAGATGAAAGCGAAAACGACGGACCTCTTTCCGACGAGCTTATAAAGAAGGTTACCGAGGGTCAGAGAGCGGACGGCGAAGATTTTGACGATATCGACGATGACGACGCCACCTTAGACGTTACCCGAAATCCTGCGGCAGAGGAGCTCGTCCCCGAAAGCTACGTAAAAGAAGCTCCCCCCGAATACGTTTTCCCGCCCGTATCGCTGCTTAATATGGGTCCTCAGCCCACCAACGCCGATATAAGCGAGGAGCTTCAGTCGACAGCTAAAAAGCTTGTCGATACTCTCACCTCTTTCAAAGTCCGTACACGCATAATCAACGTATCCCGCGGACCCACGATCACTCGTTACGAGCTTGCGCCCGAGGAGGGCGTCAAGGTTCGCTCGATACTCAACCTCATCGACGATATATCGCTCAATCTTGCCACAACGGGTGTACGTATCGAAGCGCCCATTCCCGGTAAGCAGGCGGTGGGAATCGAGGTTCCCAACCGCGTTGTCGAAACGGTATATCTGCGTTCGCTTATCGATACTCAGCGATTCCGCGAATCGCAAAGCCGTCTGACAGCCTGCCTCGGCGAAGACGTTGCGGGAGATCCGATACTCATCGATATCGCCAAGATGCCTCATCTGCTCATCGCAGGTGCAACCGGTATGGGTAAGTCGGTATGCATCAACAGCCTTATCGTTTCCCTCCTTTATAAATCGAAGCCCGAAGAGCTAAAGCTTATCCTTATCGACCCGAAGAAGGTTGAGCTTAATATCTACAACGGTCTGCCTCATCTTATCGTCCCCGTTGTCAGCGATCCCAAAAAGGCGGCAGGTGCGCTTGCCTGGGCCGTTGGCGAAATGGAGCGCCGATTCACTCTTATCGAGGAAGTCGGAATGCGCAACATCAAGGGATACAACAGCGTTGTAAAGGACGATCCGACCAAGGAGATCCTTCCCCAGATCGTTATCATCATCGACGAGCTTGCCGACCTTATGATGATGGCCAAGGACAACGTCGAGGAATCGATATGCCGTATCGCGCAGAAGGCGCGCGCGGCAGGTATGCACCTTATCATCGGAACCCAGCGTCCGTCTGTTAACGTTGTAACCGGTCTTATCAAAGCAAACGTACCCTCGCGAATAGCATTTACCATGGCGTCGCAGGTAGACTCGCGCACAATTATCGATATCGCGGGCGCCGAAAAGCTCATCGGACGCGGTGACATGCTCTATGCCGCAGTCGGACAGAAGCCGATACGTGTTCAGGGCGCGTACGTCAGTGAGCGCGAGATCGATTCGATACTCGAATTCATCAAATCCAACTACGGCACGCCTCAATACGATGACAACGTCATCGATTCGATTGAGCGTGAGGCCGAAAAGTGTGTTGACAGCAAGAAGGGCGCCGTTGGCGGAGAGATATCCGATGACGACGGCGATGCAGATCCCATGCTGAAGGTGGCAATCGAGCTTGCTATCGAAAGCGGTAAGATATCGACATCACTCATCCAGCGCCGATTGCAGCTCGGATACGGCCGCGCTGCAAAGCTTATCGACTCGATGGAAGCGAGAGGAATCGTTTCGCCGCCCGACGGTCAAAAGCCGCGCACCGTGCTGATTACAAAACAGCAGTGGATGGAAATGGTGCTCAGACAAAACGAAATGTAAAAAAAAAACGGAGATTAAATCTCCGTTTTTTTATTTTTTATATACTCTTTTCACTCTCCGCGTCAGTATCGACGTTACCTCGTAGTTTATCGTGTTGGCGGCATCGGCGAGTCGGTCTGCGGTATGGACAGAATCAAAAACGATTGCTTCGTCGCCCATCTTTACGTCGATACCGTCGACGCATACTGTGCATTGATCCATGCAAATCCGTCCGACGATGGGGGCTTCTTTTCCATTTATGTAAACCGATCCGATTTTTTCCGAAAGAGAATTTACACCCGAATAGGCTCGTACAAACCCGTCGGCGTATCCGATGGCAAGGGTGGCGATCTTCATATCTCTATCGGCAACAAAGGTCGATCCGTAGCCAACCCCCTCACCTTTTTTGAGGGTGTGAACATGGGTGACGGTGGTTTTCAGCGTCATTATCGGCTTGCAGCCGACAGCTGCCGTGTCGGGCGACGGGTCAAAACCGTAAAGCACGATGCCCGCACGCACCATATCGAGATGAGTGTTTTTATAGTTGTAGATCGCCGCACTGTTAGATGCATGTCGGATAGCGAAGGTTATGCCTTGCTTTTCAAGCGCATCGATGGTGAGAGTAAAGCGTTCAAACTGCATATCGGTCATAGGCGATGACGGTGTGTCAGATTGGGCAAAGTGGGTAAACACTCCCTCGAAATCGAGATTTTCGATCAAGCAGGCGTTTACAATATCAAAAAGCGCAGACGAATCGCTGTTTTCGCCGTATAACGCCTCAAAACCGAGGCGATTCATGCCGGTATCCAGCTTCAGATGGCACAAAAGCTTTTCGCCACTCGGCACATGCTCGGACAGCTCCCGCGCATATTCGAGCGAATAAACGGTCTGGGCAATTTTGTTTTCTGCAAGTACGGGGGCGTCATCGGGCGAACTCGCACCCAATATAAGAAGTCCGCTTTCGCCAATATATGGCTTTATCTCGAGCGCCTCGGCGATATTTGCCACCGCAAAATAGCGCGCTCCCGCATCATAGAGAGTCTTTGCACATTCGATCGCTCCGTGTCCGTAGGCATCGGCTTTGACAACACAGATAACGCGCGATGGTGCGGACAGAGAGCATATCCTTTTGTAATTTGCCGCCAGCTGAGTAAGGTCAATGACGGCATTTGAGAGATGTTTCAATTAAAAAACCTTCTTTTAATTATTTAATGATCTTCTTTTCGCTCATTTCACGGCGGGCTTCGATCTGCTTACGGCGTTTTGTGTTTGTAACAACGCTGAATACGACGTAGCCTACCGTGCTGATCACGATCAGCACCGCGACAACGATAAATCCGGGACTTTTAACGAATCGCTCGACAAGCAACATTATATAAAGGTAGTCACTTCTCGCGACAGCCGTTTTCGTAACGAGGTCGGTCTGACCCACGACCTTGTTTTCGTAAAGCAGAGTGACCTTGCCGACAACGGTGTTTTCCTCAATAGGGGCGGTCAGCTCGTCAACGTCAAGCAGCCAGCTTATCGTAACATCCTTGCCCACGACCGCTTCATTCGGCAGATAAAGCTCGATACCGACAGAGGGCATAATGGCTATCGTGTCGGTCTGGCTTGAAAGACGGACGGGTACAGAGCAGATTATATCGGACGATTTCAGAACCGTGCGGTAGGCATAGCTTCGGTACGCCCAGGTTAGCATAAGTCCGGCATCTCTGAATGAATAGATATAATTATCATCTGATTCCGACCCCATCACTATGCACAGATATTCCGAGTTTCTGTATTCGCTCGACGCTACAACGCAGTATCCCGCTTCCTCAGTAGCACCCGCATTCATACCCTTAACATAGGGCGAATAGTAGATGTATTCGGTCTGGGTATTGATGAAATAGTTGCGGTTGAAAATCTTTCTCTCGCGTGATTTGTTGGTCTTTTCGAGAATATAGAATTCCTTCTGCGCGATCTCGGTAAAGATGTCGTATCTGTTTAAGTACATCGCGATCTTCGCGGTGTCCGATATGGTGGTTACCATTTCGTCATCATGCATACCGGTAGGATTGGTGTAGAAGGTGTTCGAAGCGCCCAGCTTTTGGGCAAGCTCGTTCATCTTGATAACGAATGCACCCACCGATCCTGCCGCTTCAACAGCCAAAACGACCGCCGCATCGTTGGAGTTTCCAACGATAAGCGCATTTAAAAGCTGCAAAACGGTAACCTTTTCGTCGGGACGCAGATTGATGTTGTTGCCTCGCACCTCGTCGATAACGTCCTCTCGTATCGTGATAATGCGGTTGAGGTTGCCGCCGAGGCAGTCAATTGCAACTGCGGCAGTCATCAGCTTTACCGTCGGTCCGGGATAGATTATCTCGTCTGCCCCTTTGGAAAACATCAGAGTGTCGGCCGTGATGTTGTAAAGATATACGTTTTTGGAATGCGACAGATCGGGCATCTCAAAGGTTTCGGATGCGTTTGATGTCAGTGAAAGAGGCATTATCAGTGCAAGTGATGCGAGCAGCACCAACAAGCTTTTCTTTAAAAACTTTTTCATATCAGTTACGGAGCGAATGTATGGGCGCAGGGATTCGTCCGCCGCGCGCGATAAATTTCTCGGGCGAGCCTGCATTGAGAGGCATTACGGGAGCGTAGCCCAAAAGTCCGCCAAACTCAACGGTGTCGCCTGCCTTCTTGCCGTATGCGGGGATAAGGCGAACGGCGGTGGTCTTGTTGTTGACAACGCCGATGGAGATCTCGTCGGCGATAATTCCGCTTATAACCGCGGCGGGAGTGTCGCCGGGAACCGCGATCATGTCAAGACCTACCGAGCAGACGGCGGTCATAGCTTCAAGCTTTTCAATGGTAAGAGCGCCCGATGCGGCGGCATCGATCATGCCCTTGTCCTCGGAAACGGGAATAAAGGCACCCGAAAGTCCGCCAACGTATGATGTCGCCATGGTGCCGCCTTTTTTAACTGCATCATTGAGCAGCGCGAGGGCGGCGGTAGTGCCGTGCGAGCCACAGACCGAAAGACCCATGTTTTCGAGGATGTGCGCAACCGAGTCACCGATTGCGGGAGTGGGCGCCAGCGAAAGATCAACGATGCCGAAGGGCACGCCAAGACGCTCGGAAGCCTCGTGGGCGACGAGCTGACCCATACGGGTGATCTTGAATGCAGTGCGCTTTATGATGTCGGCAAGCGCACCGAAATCAACGTCGCCTGCGCGTTTGACAGCACTGGCAACAACGCCGGGGCCGGAAACGCCGACGTTAATGACCGTTTCGGGCTCGCCCACGCCGTGGAATGCACCCGCCATAAAGGGGTTGTCCTCGGGCACGTTGGCAAATACCACAAATTTGGCACATCCGATGGAGTTGTTGTCACGGGTGAGGTAAGCGGTCTCTTTTATGATCTCGCCCATCTTTTTAAGAGCATCCATATTGATACCTGCCTTGGTGGAGGCCACGTTTACAGACGAGCAGACATATTTTGTTTCGGCCAGAGCCTGAGGAATGGCGGCGATAAGGTTGTCAGCACCGCGCGTTGC
>JAZSMZ010000082.1:0-5573 GCA_045536155.1 Eubacteriales bacterium | reverse complement strand
CTCAATGGCAGAGCAGCTGATTTGTAATCAGCAGGTTGATGGTTCGACTCCGTTCACCAGCTCCAGCCTCGCACAGCGGGGCTTCAATATATGGGAGCGTTCCCGAGCGGCCAAAGGGGGCAGACTGTAAATCTGTTGTCAGTGACTTCGGTGGTCCGAATCCACCCGCTCCCACCAAAAAAGCACTTCGAAAGAAGTGCTTTTTTATTTCTGTTTGCAAAGGTTGCTTGACACAAAAGGCAAATAGTGGTATAATAAAACAAAAATCTAGGAGGATAAATGCCCCAATGAAAATTATATCAATAAAATTGTTGGCACTTGTTTTGGCATGTGTTTTTGCACTTTCATTTGTTGCCTGCGACAAGGAAACTGTGCAAAACGATAACCCTTTTCCAACCGAAAAGCAAGTATATTTGTGTTATACCATGATAGATCACTATGAAAAATGCACTCGCACATATTATTACGACGAATACGGAAATGAGCTCAAAATAGTCAAAGAGGATATGAGGGGCAATTTTTTAGCCGAATGGATAAGCGAGTACGACGACAATCAAAACTTAATTAAAAGAAGTGTGGTGGATACCAAAAACGGAGAACCTTTTGTTCAGTTGATTCAAAGCTATGACGACAAAGGCAATCTGATTGAAAGTCGAGACTTTTCCACACACGGTGAAACTGTTTATACATATCAATACGACGAGCAAAACAGAGTCATGTCCAGAAGCTCAAACGGTACACTAATCGAAACATATACTTACGAGCCCGACGGAAGCTATAAGATTCAAAGCGTCAATAACGCCGATGAATACAGTGTATATCGTGCAGACGGAAAAATCGAGTTGCTCCGATGGGGGCCAAATACAAAATGGGTATTTATTTACAATGACGAGGGCTTTCTCGTTGAGTGTATTGATTACAACAAAGAAATTATGACCAAAAAAAACGTTTATTATCTTGATGAAAACGGAAATGCAATCAAAATCTCTCAAGTGAACTCCCGAGGTATAGAAACGGTAATGGGCGAATACGAGTATAAACTGTATACCGTTAAAACAAAGTAGTGTCAGACCACACGTCACCCGTCGCTCCGTCGCCGTCAGCGTTTTGGCAGTAAAACGATTCATGGCTTGACACTTTCCCATCTCGTATTATAAACAACGGCGGTGATAATGAAATGCAAAAAACAAAAAAATTCATCATGTTCGTTTCGCTCACCCTCGCTTTGTTGATCCTCGCATATCTTTTTATTACCGCCTTTGGCATCGTGCATTTTGGCAAGTCGGATAGCAAAACGCATAGCGATGTTGCAATCGTCTTGGGCGCGGCAACTTACGACGGCGAGGTGTCGCCCGTATACCGCGAACGGCTCAACCACGGCATATATTTGTATGAGAACGGGTATGCCGATTGTCTGATACTGACAGGCGGAACGGGAAAAGGCAACAGCATTTCCGACGCGGCGGCCGCAAAAGAGTACGTTCTTTCAATGGGTGTTCCCGCTGACGCTGTATTCATCGAAGAAAAATCAACGATCACCAAAGAGAATCTCCTTTACGCAAAAGAAATCATGGACGAAAAATCGCTTCACACCGCGATCATCGTCAGCGACCCTCTTCACATGAAACGCGCCATGCTCATGGCAGAAGATTACGGCATTGCCGCCTGCTCTTCCCCCACTCCGACCACGATGTATAAAAGCATCAAGACCAAGCTTCCTTTTTTGATGAGAGAAGAGTTTTTCTACATCGGATATAAAATAAAAAGACTGTTTTTTTAAATATTGTCCATCACCCAAAGCGCATCTTCGGATGCGCTTTTTTTATTTTCCTCAAAACCCAACAAAATTTTCAAATACTATTGCAATTATGAAAAAAGTGTGATATAATAACATCGTTGCTTTAATACGTTAAAACATTAACACAATAAAATCACAAGGAGAACATCCCATGAAACGCATTTTGACATTAGTACTCGCAGTTTTGCTTACTGCATCTCTTTTGGTATCCTGCCAGGGCGCAAAGACCGCTAAGGATTTCACTATCATCGAAGAAAACTTCGGCGAAGAATTCTATGGCATCGGCTTCAGAAAGGGCGACAACGCTCTCACCCTCAAGGTTCAGGAAACTATCGACGCCATGATTGCTGACGGCAAATTCGCCGAGATCTCGAACAAGTGGTTCGGCAAGGACGTTGCAGTTGCCAACGCCGCTTTCCCCCGCGCTATCGAAGAAGTTGAAGGCGACACCTCTCTCGAATACATACTCGACAAGGGCGAGCTTATCTTAGGCCTCGACGAAACCTTCCCTCCTATGGGTTACCGCGACGCTAACGGCGACATCGTCGGCTTTGACATCGACCTTGCTACCGAAGTTTGCGCTCGCCTCGGCATCAAGCTCAAGCTCCAGCCCATCGACTGGAACGCCAAGGAAATGGAGCTCTCCACAAAGTCGATCGACTGCATCTGGAACGGCATGTCCATCACCGATGAGCGCGTCGAAAACATGAATATCTCCAAGCCCTACATCGCAAACCGTCAGGTAGTTGTTACCGCCAACGATTCCGGCATCGCCGTAAAGGCTGACCTTAACGGCAAGAAGGTTGCCACCCAGGCAGGATCTGCCGCTCTCGACGCAATCAACGCCGAAGCAGAAGCAGCAGGCAATGCAGAGGCATTCGGCAAAGTTACCGAATACGCTTCCTTCGACGATGCATGGCTCGACCTCAAAGCAGGTACCGTTGATGCTCTCGTTATCGACGAGGTCTACATCCGCTACGTAATGGAAAACGACAAATAATCTCAACTCTCATTCTTTCTCACACAGGCACAAGGGGGCTCTTTTCAAAAAGCCCCCTTGTACTTGCCTTTATCAAAAGTGCACGGTCACAGTAAATAAAGAAAGGACAACCTTTAATGGATTTTGCTTTATATCTGCAAATAGCGTCGGTCCTCTGCCGCGGAGTGGGGATAACCGTTTCGCTTTTTGCTATTACAATAATACTTTCTATCCCGCTCGGGCTGTGCGCCACCTTCGTTGTAACGGGCAAAAATCCGATCTTGCGTGCAATTACAAAGGGATACGTCTTTGTAATGCGAGGCACGCCCTTGATGCTCCAACTCTTTTTCTTCTACTACGGACTCAAGTTCATACCCGGCATCGGCCCATACATCGCGCTTGACCGTTTCCCCGCCGCCTGCATCGCATTCGTGCTCAACTACGCGGCTTATTTCTGCGAGATCTTCCGCGGCGGACTTTTGTCCATCGACCGTGGACAGTATGAGGCTTCACAGGTGCTCGGACTGAGCAAATGGCATACCACCATACGCGTCGTTCTGCCCCAGATGTTCAAGGTATCGCTTCCCGCAGTGTCAAACGAGGGAATCACCCTGATAAAGGACTCCGCCCTTGTCACCGCGATCGGCCTTACCGACCTTTTGCATTTTACAAAATCGATGGTAAACACTCACGTTTCGGTAGTGCCCTATTTTATCGCCGCAATCTTCTATCTTGCGATGACCTTCGGGCTTACAAAGCTGTTTAATTACCTTGAACGAAAGTTTTCCTTTTAGTGGGGTGTGCAGATGAACAACGATATCATAATTTCCGCCCGCAATTTCAGCAAATCCTTCGGCGACAACAACGTACTGCGCGACGTCTCCCTTGACGTCAAAAAAGGCGAGGTCATTGCCATAATCGGTCCGTCCGGTTCGGGCAAATCCACCTTTTTGCGTTGTCTTATCGGACTGGAGCGGATAAACGGCGGCTCTCTTACCGTACAGGACAACACCGTCGTTGACGACGGCAAATACGTCAGCGACAAGGATATGCGCGCCGCCTTTGCGAAAAGCGGCATGGTGTTCCAGCATTTTAACCTATTCCCCCACCTTACCGTGCGACAGAACATGACTCTTTCGCCCACGCTGGTCAATAAGATGTCAAAGGATGATGCCAACAAGCGCTGTGAGGAGCTGCTCGCAGCCGTCGGACTGTCAGACAAGATCGATGCGATGCCCTCATCGCTTTCGGGCGGTCAAAAGCAGCGCGTCGCTATCGCGCGTGCGCTCATGATGAAGCCGGATATCCTGCTTTTCGACGAGCCTACCTCGGCACTCGACCCCGAGCTTACCGGTGAGGTTCTCGCCGTTATGAAGCGTCTTGCCTCACCGAGCGACGAAAGCGAGCGCATGACCATGATCATAGTTACGCACGAAATGTCCTTTGCACACGACATAGCCGACCGCATCATTTTTATGAACGACGGCATCATCGATTCCGAAGGATCGCCGAGCGAGATGTTCTCGTCCGACATGAGTCCTCGCCTGAGCGCCTTCTTGAAGTCGTTCAAGCGTGAGTTTTAATTCTGTATGAAAAGGTGTGCCGATAGAGCGTTACTCTAAAGGACAGTTTTACATACCGACAGGAAAAACAGAAACCGCAGATTGATTTTCTGCGGTTTTTGTGCTATAATATGGCGTGTGAATGCGCTGTCTATAAAAGGACTTTGCTACGATAAAGCCAAACAATAAATAAGAATTTAACAACTAATCTCAAACAATACGATAGGAGGCAACGGTATGCGTTATTTTAGATATAAGAATACTGACAAAAATGTTAATAATGCACTTAAAGAGCAATATAAAACATTGACTGAAGATGAAAAGCGTACATTCCGCAAAGAAAAACGTTGGAGAAGATTCAGCACGCTTGTCAGCCTTACCATTTTTATCTCTTGTATAACTGGCGGAATCTTTCTGCTTAAATCGATTCCATTGCCAAATTTTTGGTTATTGAAAGCTCTTGCTATTGTTGCTAAAGCCATTGTTGGTTTTATTTTGTTAATTGCCAGTGGTGTTTTAACGGCTGTATTGGTAACGCCTTTGTGGAAAAAGGTTGAAACATTTGACATCCCCATGATTAAGAAAGAGATTTTTTCAAAAGCTTGCAAGCATCTGCGAGATTATTACCAGTTGCAAGAACCCTATATCATTACCAAGTGTTTTGATGCAACAGACAAGAATTTCCAAAATCACGATGTGTGTATATTTGTTGTCGGAGATGAGTTGCGAATTACTACGGATTTAATTAGAGGATTTCTTCACGGTGAAAAAGATTTAGGGTGTTATGCGTTAAAAAAAGAGGAGATCACGCTATTAAAACGAAATGATGGAAACCATTTAGTCGCCGAGTTGAGAACAGATAACACTGTATTTCTGCTGGGCTATCGTGCAAAAGGATTTATAGATAACTTCTTTATTTCAAAGACAGTTCGCTAAATTTCAATTTGTCGAGAGATGTAGGATTTGCTAAAAGCCTCCCTTGTGTAAAGGGAGCCTTTTTTGTTCATCTATGTCTTGTCAATTTTCCTGACAAGCACTGCATTTGTGTCCACAAATGCAAAATACGGCATACCATTTCAAGATATGCCGTATTTGTGAAAAACTGTCCTTTAGAGTAACGCTCTATTAAGAAAGGTGCTTTTTTTGGTGAATAATATTTCTAATTAAATAATTTTGTTTACTAATAATTATTTTTATAAAAAAGCAATAGTGTCTTGATATTATTGCTATGGTA
>JAZSMZ010000100.1:0-39902 GCA_045536155.1 Eubacteriales bacterium | reverse complement strand
AGTTGCACGCTTCTTCATGAACTTCACTCAGAACGAATCCTGCGGTAAGTGCGTACCCTGCCGCGAAGGTACCAAGCGCATGCTTGAGATCCTTGAAAACATCGTTGCCGGCAAGGGTAAGGAAGGCGACATCGAAACTCTCGAAGAGCTTTCCGATATGATCATTTCCACCGCTCTCTGCGGACTTGGAAAGACCGCTCCCAACCCCGTTCGTTCCACTATCAAGTACTTCCGTGACGAGTATGAAGCTCACATCAAGGGCACCTGCCCCACCGGCAACTGCTCCAAGCTGAAGAAGATCCAGATCGTTCCCGAACTCTGCAAGGGCTGCTCCAAGTGCTCCAAGGCATGTCCCGTTAACGCAATTTCCGGTAAGATCAAAGAACCGTTTACCATTGACCAATCCAAGTGTATTAAATGTGGCGCGTGCGTTGGCACTTGCCCGTTCCACGCAATTACGGAGGGCTGATAATGAAAGGCGAATTTGTAATTATTGACGGTATGCCCGTCGAGATCGAAAACGAAAAAAATCTGCTTGAGCTTATCCGCAAGGCCGGCATCAAGATGCCTACCTTCTGCTACCACTCTGAGCTCTCTGTATACGGCGCTTGCCGTATGTGTATGGTTGAGAATGAGAGAGGCATGCTCGACGCTGCCTGCTCCACTCCTCCCCGTCCCGGTATGTCGATAAAGACCAATACCGAGCGTCTTCGCAAGTACCGCAAGATGATCCTCGAGCTCCTCTTGGCTAACCACTGCCGCGACTGCACAACCTGTGACAACAACGGCAAGTGCAAGCTCCAGGATCTCGCTGACCGCTTCCACATCGACGGCGTCAGATTCCCCAACACCAATCCCGAGCCCAAGCTCGACGAATCCTCTCTCTGCATCACCCGCGACAGCGCAAAGTGCATTCTCTGCGGCGACTGCGTACGTGTATGTAACGAGATCCAGAACGTCGGCGCTATCGACTTCTCGCACCGCGGTTCCAAGATGACCATCAGCACCGCATTCGATATTCCGATAGCAGACTCTCCCTGCGTTGGCTGCGGCCAGTGTGCAGCAGTATGTCCCACCGGCGCGCTCATCGTTCGCAACGATACCGCAAAGGTATGGAAGGCACTCGACAATGCAGAATATAAGGTTTCCGTTCAGATCGCTCCCGCAGTTCGCGTTGCGATCGGTAAGGAACTCAAGCTCAAAGACGGCGAAAACGCAATGGGCAAGATCGTTGCAGCTCTCCGCCGCGTAGGCTTTGACGAAGTTTATGACACAACCGTAGGTGCAGACCTTACAGTTCTCGAAGAAACCGAGGAATTCATCTCCCGCATCGAAAAGGGCGAGAATATCCCGCTCTTCACCTCCTGCTGCCCTGCATGGGTAAGATACGTTGAAAAGAAGCATCCCGAGCTTCTCCCCAATGTTTCTACCTGCCGTTCTCCTATGTCCATGTTTGCCGCCATCCTCAAGGATCAGGCAAAGAAGGCTTCCCGCAAGCTCTTCCACGTTGCAGTTATGCCTTGTACCGCTAAGAAGTTTGAGGCTGCACGCGACGAGTTCAAGATGGACGACATCCCCAACGTTGATGCCGTTATCACCACTCAGGAGCTTATCCGCATGATCAAGGAATCGGGCGTAATCTTTGACGAGCTCGAGCCCGAAGCAGTTGATATGCCCTTCGGAACCATTTCCGGTGCAGGCGTTATCTTCGGTACCACCGGTGGTGTTACCGAAGCAGTATTGCGCCGTGTATCCTCCGATAAGAGCCGCGCAGGACTTCTCGCAATGTCTACCGTTGGTGTTCGTTCCAGCGAAGGCATCCGCGAATTCGATATCCCCTACGGCGACGTTACTCTCCACATCGCAGTTGCAAGCGGACTTAACAACGCTGAGACTATCATCCAGCGCATCAAGGCCGGCGAGCACTTCGACCTCGTTGAGATCATGGCTTGCCCCGGCGGCTGCGTATGCGGCGCTGGTCAGCCCTTCGTATCGGCAGACGACAAGAAGAAGCGTGCAGCAGGTCTTTACAATGCTGACCGCAGCTCCTCTATCCGCCGTTCCGAAGAGAACCCGCTCATGATGAGCCTCTACAACGGTCTCCTCAAGGGTAAGGTTCACGAGCTTCTCCACGTTCATTACAAGGGTTAATGGTGGACAAGATGATTGAACTGAGCGTATGTATCGGCAGCGCTTGCCACATTAAGGGCGCACAGAACGTCGTTGCAACCTTCCAGCACCTCATCGAAGAGTACAACGTTCATGACAAAGTTGAGCTCCGCGCAACCTTTTGCATGAAGATGTGCTCTAATCCCGGTGTATCGGTTGCCGTTAACGGCGAAAAGTACAACATCCCCGCAAATACCGCACGAGACTTTTTCAAGGAAAAAGTTCTCGGCGCTATCGAGGGCTGATAAAACAAAATCAGGGCTTGCCGATCGGCAAGCCCTTTTTGCTTTAATGATATATTTTCTTTAACGATATATATTTGATAAAAAAAGATGGTACCGCAGTACCATCTTTTTGACGTTATGACGATGAAAAGGGATATGCGTGAATGCATATCCCTTTTTGCGTTATTATCCATTGGAAACATCCATTACGTCCAGCTTTGCCTTAACCGAGTTGATGTGCTTATGCAATTCCAGAAGCTCTTTTCGGGTCGATACACCAAGCTTGCCGTAGATGTTGCGGTTGTGATATTTGAGTGTGCTTTCTTTTATGTTGAGATTTGCCATTATCTCTTTTGTTGTAACTCTGGCTATGTATGCGTCGTAAACGGCTCTTTCTGTTGGAGTAAGCATATCTATTCCTTTAATGAATATCTCGATCCGTTCCGGCGAAAAGCCTTCTGTTGCGATGGGTTGAGTCAGCATCGTGTCGACAGAGTTTATATCATCTTCACCTGCTGTGTTGAGCGTTTCAACCTGCTTTACAATGTTGCGAAGCCGCTGGTTTTCTGTCATTATATGATGCACGCCCAACAAAAACAGCTCGCTGATGATATACGATACAGATAAAAATTCGAAATCTATATCGGATATTTGCTCGATAAACCACACGCCGATATTTACAAATACCGCGATGGCAAGTATTACAGCGTGGGAGGTAGTGTCGATGATCTTCTTTATTTGCGCACGGACGATGACCGTTACCATAGAGACAAAATAGCCGACAAGATAAATCAAATACAGCGGATGAAGCGGGCCGTAAAGCTTGACAAGAGTTGAAACGCCGTTTACCACTTTAAAAGATACTTCTTTGTAGTAAATGGGCAGTATTCCGGGGCTTGCGGCGATCAGAAAAATTACAATGGCAAGGGCAAATAAAATCTTCGGCAAAATGTTTTTATACGGTGTGTTCGTCACGTTTACAATGATCATCAGCATCGCCAAGGGCAAAAAGACCGATCCGAGATATGAAATACGGTTTGCCCAAAGGGCCATTTCAAGATTGGCCGAAACAGCCAGAATGGTGTATCCGATATTGACCACAAATACCGAAGAAAAGAGGATGATATACCAGAAATTTTTCTTTGGAACAATGCATATGTAGGCAATCAGAAGTATCATCGAAATTACTGCGGCCGAGGCGTAAACAATAGACAAACTTGCTTTCTCGTTGCCTATACCCGAGCAGCCGGATAAACACAGTATCGATAATATCAGCAAGGATAGAGTTGATAAAAATCTTTTCATTATTACTACCACAGCTTTCCTGTTGATGAAAGCGTTTTTTTATTTTATGTATTTCGAAAAAAATATACTATCCCATACTTTTGGTATGGGGACAAAGGGTGGGGAGAGTATTATAATATAATATATAAAATACAATTAATACATAATATATGTTATCACAAAATGTCAGAATAGTCAATGATTTAGCAAAATAACGGATTGAACTAATTGACATTGAAATTACATTACGGGAGGATTTCAGAAATGAAACACAACAATCTTCGTTTCCGCATTATGATTGCGGCTCTTTGCCTTGTCATGATGTTGGGTATGCTCACGGTATCAAGCTATGCAGCAAAGGACCGTATGAAGTACATAGAAAACGTAGAGATCAGTGGCATTGATGTGCCGGCGGCAGGACAGTACCCCGATACGAGCGCCGTTGAGACGGATGCGAGATATGAGGTTGTAAGCGTTAATTGGTATATGAGCCATTATACCAACCGTCAGAATCCGATATCAAGCAGCAGAGCTTTTGAAAGCGGAGCCGAATATACCGTTGAAATAAGAATTAAAACAAGCTCATCTTCATACATGTTCAATACAAAAAACGGCGGCACAACTGTTACCGCTACTGTCAACGGTAATCCGGCGTACGTCTGTGCCGTATACGGCATGGATACCGAGAAATATCTGGACATTCTCTATACATTTCCCAAAACGATTACTCTTGTAAACAGCGTCAATATTACCGAAGTGGTTGAACCTTATGCAGACGATGAGCCGTACTTTTACGGTGTTCCGGACAATAAAAATGCATATGTTGCGTCAGTCGGTTGGTATGACGGATCAAGAGAAATGGGCGTCCACGAAAAATTTGTCGAGGGCAAAACGTATACGGTGCATTTTATCCTTGTTCCCAGGTACGGCTGTGAATTCGCGGTAGATACAAACCATATACTTGCATCGCCCGGATATCCTTTCACAGCAGTGAAGGCAACGATAAACGGCAAAACAGCAACAGTTTTGCCCGACAATGAAAAAGGAACTGCCGCGAACAGAATCGTTGTGGCTGCAAAATTTGTGTGCAAAGCGTCGAGGCAGATCACCGAAGTTGCGATAATTGATGTTACAGAGCCCAAAACCGGTGAAGAACCGAAATATTACATTGAGTGTGCTGATTCTACTTACCAGAGATATTCGATAAGTAACGTGTTTTATGCCTACGGCGTAGGATGGCTTGACAGCAACGACAATTTGATGAGAAGAAATGAGAGCGTTTTCGAACCGTCAACCGCATACACGATCGAGATAACGCTTGAAGCTGTTGAACCTTATATTTTCAAGACTACCGAATACGGATATCCCATGGTTACCGCAACAGTCAACGGAAAGAGCGCCGAAGTACATAAATCGACAATGGGCGATGACATGATAACGATAACCTATAAATTCAGAAAGACCGATTCGACCGAAGTAGATAAGGTATCTGTAACTGATCTTGAAGAGCCCAAATCGGGCAGCTATCCCGACTATGATGTAACACTTGGCGATACAACGTATGTCCTCGACACTTCATCATATATCGAACATGCTCAAAATGGTGTTCAGTGGTATAACGATACTACCTACGAGATCATGGTGCCCGGCGTTGACAAATTTAAAGGCGGAAATACATACTCGGCAATAATTTTCCTCAACACAAAGCAGGGATTCACATTCGAGTATGATGCCGAAAACGATGCATATAAGATAAATGCAAAGATCAACGGCAAGACGGCAACTGTCGAGGAAGTGTACGATACTTATGCCACCATCTGGTATAGCTTTACTCTTCCAGAGGATGTTCACGTTTGCACTCTCAAAAAGGTGGCAGAGGTAAAAGCTACATGTGCCACCGAGGGCAAGGAAGCATATTATCACTGTGATGAATGCGGAAAGAATTATGAAGACGCAAAGGGTTCAAAGGAAATAAGCTCTATTGATACATGGGGCGTTAACGCAACTGTGGATCATAAGGGCGGCAAGGCAACCTGTGCCGATCTTGCAGTGTGTGAAGTGTGCGGCAAATCATATGGCGACCTCGCAGAGCACAAATACGGCAAAAAAGCGGTATATGTTGACGAAAGCGGCCACGCACGCATTTGCACCGTTTGCGGCACAAACGAAAAGGTTGCCGCTCATACGGGCGGAAGTGCCGACTGCAAGAATAAGGCAGAGTGCGAAGTTTGCGGAAAAGAATACGGTAAGCTGGGCGATCACGTATGGAGCGAAAGCTGGGAATATACATCAAAAGACGGTCATGCCAAGGAATGTACCGTTAAGGGATGCAAAGAGCAAAGCGAGATAACACCTCACACTCCCGGTCCCGAGCCGACAAGCGAAAAATCGCAGGATTGCACCGTCTGCGGATATGTAATCAAGCCCGCATCCGAGCATAAGCACGATATTGTCAAAGTTAAAGAGGTAAAACCCACCTGCGATACCGAGGGCAAAAAAGAGCATTATGTTTGCAACGGATGCGGCGGTATATTTGCAGATTCCAAGGGCAAAGAGCCGATTGATGACAAGAATTCGCTCGTAATAGCCGCAAACGGACACACCGAATCGAAGTGGAAATATGACAAAAACGAGCACTGGAAGGTGTGCACCGTAAGAGATTGCAAGATCGTGATAACCGATGTCAAGGGTGAACATGATTTTGATGAAAACAACACGTGTACCGTTTGCGAATATACACGCGGCGGCAAGGTAGACACGGATACCGAAGAAATTTCCGAAGAAATTACCGAAGAAGAGAGCACCGAAGAAACGACTGCTGAAGAAAAAACAGACAGCAATGTAAGCACCGATGATACCGGCAATGATACGGGCGATAATACTGGCGACAGCGGAAAGACGCTCATGATCGTTTCGATTTCGGCAATTGCTGTAGCACTGATATTCATAGTCGTTTTGGTTGTCGTTATTGCGAAGAAAAAGAAGTGACCAACGGTAAAAATAAAGGAGGCGGAGAGGTGAAATGGTTTATTGTCGGTGCCGGCATTTTGGGAATTGCCGGTGCGATATTGATAGCCTCGGCAAAGCGCCGCGATAAAAGGCCAAGCGATGTAATAGACGGCGGTGTGAGGCACTATAACAGCGGCGAGGATGCTCCTAAAGTGATCGAATCGACCGACGTTACAGAATTTTGCATGACCTATTCGCTGTTTGCTCTCGGCGATACGGGCGATCTGGCGAAAGGAATGTACAGCTTCAAAGCCAAAATTTCAGACGGCAAAGTCGGTTGCGAAATGAAATGGCGCGATCGCTTTGGAAACGGAGACAGTCGTTCCTTTGTTGCCGACGGCAGTTTTATGAAAAAGCTTCATGAAATTGTAATTAAACACGATCTGGCTCAGCATAACGGATACAGCTGTTCTGTCAGCGGACTTCCCGATATGTACGGTGCTTATCTCAATGTCAGTTATGCATCGTCGGAGTCAATATACGCATACAACAATCAGCACGTATTTCTGACGCTCGATGCGATGAAAGCGGTGTTTGATCTGTTCAACGAATGGAAATAAAAATAAACAACAATTAATTTTGGAGGGTAATGATATGTCAATTTTTGATAAGCTAAAAAAAGGTGTTAACGATGCACTTAAAGCAACAGCAAACGGAGCGGTGAATTCGCTTACCCAGAAAAAAGAGACCTTTACTTTTACAGCGCTTCCAGAAAGTCTTGCCGATCTTCAGGCATTGCCGGAGGCAGCTCTCGATACACCTTTTCAGACTGCGGCTCTGACCGTTTGCGCACTTTGCGTTTACGCGGCAGACAAAAATATCGGTATTGAGATGCTCAACTATTTAAGCGGTCCCAGTCCGCTAAGCAACCAGACAATTTCCTTCCTTGATGACCGCTTCCGCGACGGACATCACGTTCCCTTTTCATATTTCAAGGGTGCCGTACCCGAAAACAACTATACTCCGGACACTCCCTTCAGCATCACAATCGAAACCAATCCTTATTCGGATGCAAACGAAGGGTATAAAAAGCTGTTTATAAAGAGCGGCGGAGCAGATAATGCACGCGAAATCGTTTTGCGCAGAAGAGGCGACGGAAAGTGGTTCTTGTGGGAGCAGTTCCTCATGGTGGGAATTCGCAAGGCAAAAGAAGATGACCCTTGGGCATAAAAAACGGATACTGATAATCTCCATGATACTAACGACATTATTGGGAATATTCGGATGCGCAAAAGCCGCCGGAAAAACAGTTACCTCTTTTGAAACGGTGACACTTACTTTGCATACTATGCGCGGCAGCTATGTATACGAAATCTCCAACGAAGCGGGCAGGGTGGAGATCGAGCGTTACCGCGAAGTGTTTTCGGGTGAGAAAACAGATCTTATTCCCGAACAAAGCGCATCTTGCGACACTCAGACATTCATTGATCTGATGAACTTGTGCGGAGTTATCAGTTGGGACGGATTTCACGGCAAGCATCCGAAGAATGTACTGGACGGAACTATGTTCAACTTCACAGCGAGCGTGAATAACGGTCAAAAGATCAGTGCCGACGGATCCGCCAATTTCCCGAAGGGTTATCATGAATTTGTGCGCGCTCTTAATGAAATGCTCGCAGAGTGCAAAACAGACTAAACTATCAGAAATAAAGATTTAGCGAGGTAAATATGGGACTTATTAAAGCAATTGCAGGGGCTGCCGGAGGAGTATTGGCAGACCAGTGGAAGGAATTTTTCTATTGTGATTCTATAGCAAACGATACTTTGGTGGTAAAGGGACAGAAGAGAGTAAGCGGACGTTCCTCGAACACAAAGGGCGAAGACAATATCATCTCCAACGGTTCGGGCATCGCTGTTGCAGACGGACAGTGCATGATCATCGTTGAGCAGGGCAAGGTAGTTGAGCTTTGCGCTGAAAGCGGCGAATATACGTACAACAGCTCGAGCGAGCCGTCAATATTCGCAGGAAGTTTGGGAAAGAGTATTCTCGAAAGCTTTAAAGCAATTGGCAAGCGTTTTACATACGGCGGAGATACCGGAAAGGATCAGCGTGTATACTACTTCAATACCAAAGAGATTCTTGACAATAAGTTCGGTACAGCTACACCCATCTCCTTCCGTGTTGTCGATTCGCGCATCAACTTCGATGTCGATGTCTCTCTCCGCTGCAACGGTACATATACCTTCCGTGTAACCGACCCGATAAAGCTTTACACTAATGTAACGGGCAACGTTGCTCATTCTTACAGCAAGGATGAGCTGCGCGACACAATGAAGACCGAGTTTGTCAGCGCTCTCGGACCGGCTCTTGCAAGACTTTCCGAGCTGGAGCTCCGTCCGAATCAGATTCCCGCACATACAAATGAGCTTGAAAAGTATCTCAACGATGAGCTCGGCTCCGAATGGGGCGAGCGTGGTATCGGTGATGTAAAGGTGGCAATCAATCCGCCTACTCTCACCGAAGAAGATCAGGAAATGCTCAAAACTGCACAGAAGACCGCAATGTACCGCGATCCCACAATGGCAGGTGCAACACTTGTCGGCGCGCAGGCAGACGCAATGCGTGCGGCGGCATCCAATGAAGCGGGTGCTATGACCGGCTTTATGGGAATGGGTATGGCAATGAATGCAGGCGGCACGAACGCGCAGAATTTCTTTGCTATGGGTCAGCAACAGCAGTCTCAGCAGAATTCTGCCGTTCAGAGCAATGGTTGGAAATGTTCCTGCGGTGCTTTGGCAACAGGAAAGTTCTGCCCTGAGTGCGGAGCAAAGAAGCCCGAAGCCAAAGATAGCAACGCATGGACTTGTGCCTGCGGTACAAAAGCGACAGGCAAATTCTGCCCCGAATGCGGAGCAAAGAGACCCGAGGATGGTTGGACTTGTGCCTGCGGAAATGTAAACAAGGGTAAATTCTGTGCCGAATGCGGTGCCAGAAAGCCGGCAGGCGTTCCACAGTATAAATGCGATAAGTGCGGATGGGAAGTTGAAAGCGGGTCAATGCCGCCGAAGTTCTGTCCCGAATGCGGCGATATTTTCGATAACGACGACATTAAATAACAAAGGAGACAGATATGGGATTGTTTGATAAGAAATACTGCGATATATGCGGTGAAAAAATTGGCTTTTTAGGCAACAAAAAGCTCGAGGACGGCAATCTTTGCAAAAATTGCGCGCGTAAGCTTTCTCCATTTTTCACAGAAAGACGCTCATCGACTGTTGATGAAATACGTGCTCAGCTTCAATACAGAGAAGAAAATGCCAAAAATCTTGAATTCTTCAATGCCGATCTCAGCTTTGGAACAGATGAAAAGATCTATTTGGATACAAATGCAAAGAAAATGATCGTTACATCGTGTTCTGATTTCAAAGAAAATAATCCCGACATTATCGACTGCACACAGATACTTTCCTTTGAAACAGAAATCGAAGATAACGAAACAGAACTGTATTACGAAGACAGCGACGGAAATGAGCAGAGCTACGATCCTCCAAAATACAGCTATGCATACGAGTTTCATATTACATTTAAGGTCGATTCTCCTTATTTTGATGAGATAAGTGTCGATTTAAATAACGGTGAACGTCCCGAAAGCAAGGATTCAGATTTGTATGTTCAGCAAAACATGGATATGTTGGGGCTCAAATCTATCATTGGTCAGTGGACGCACAAAATGACTCCCGAAGAAATACAGATGGGTCCTATCCCCGGTTATTTTGAGCAGATGAAGAAAAGACAAATTCCCTTCGTAATGCAGAATAATGATGACGTTTCTTCAAATGAGCAGCTGCCAAATGATGAGTGGACTTGCGAATGCGGAAATGTAAATAAGAGTAAATTCTGTACTGAATGCGGAAATGCACGTACCGACAATGATTAACAAACGCTTTATCGCACTGATTTTGCTGCTGACGGCGATATTTCTTACCTCATGCATAGAATCTGTACCCAATGTCGACGATGTCGGAAACGATACAAAATCGTATATAAATGAAGAACAAAGTATCGCCGAAACGACGGGAGGCAGTGAAAAAACCCCCTCATTTGCAGAGCGGCTCGAGGGAATATACCGCAGATATGATGAAGAAAATGGCGAAACAGTTTGCCAAGTTTATTATATCGGCGGAATGCTGATAGCCGAGGTAAAAGAGCAATATGCCGCATACTACGCCTGCGAGCTGATTGAAGAAAGCGCCGAAAATGCAAAAGAAATGGCAGACAGAGCGAACTTTACGGTAAAAACCTTTTCCGGCTTTTCGTATGACGGTGAATATTGGCCAGAGACCGCCGATGTAAGCATAACACTCAACGACGAAGGATTTGAATATATCGCAAACGGTAACGAAGCTGTACGGTACATGCGCGACGAGAGTATCAGGCCTATCCACGATCCGACGCAGTATACAGGCGTTTTATCGGAAACGTCTGACGGTAATTTCCCCGAGGAAATAGTCGGATTGTGGAAAGCCGAATCGGATGATGCAAAGCTAAGCGCACGTTTTTTCGAGAACGGCACGTCAGTTCTGTGCATCAAATATAGAGGCGAGCCAATATCGGTATATATCGGTGCGGGTGCGGCAGATTTGCAAAGCAAAACGATCAACATCATGTCTGAACGTGTGGGCTGGTCGAATATGCCTGAGGTGTTCGGTTTGGAATACTCTTTTATGCCAAACGGCAATCTTTTGCTCAAAAACAGTGGCGGATACAAGCTGTTTTCAACTGATGAAGCTGTTGAGTTTAAAAAGTAATATATAAAAAGGAGTGAGCGAGTTTGTCAACTCTGCTGGAATATAAATGCCCATGCTGCGGCGGTGAGATAACCTTCGACAGCGATCTGCAGAAAATGAAGTGCCCATATTGCGACACTGAATTTGAAATGGAAGCTCTCGCCTCTTATGATAATGTGTTAAAAGAAGCCATTGACGATGATATGCAATGGGAGATGGACACAAGCAATCGCTTTGACGAGGGGGAGAATGAGAATTTTCGGGTATACAGTTGCCGGTCGTGTGGCGGCGAAATAGTTGCGGATGTGAACACTGCCGCCTCCCGATGCCCTTATTGCGACAATCCGATCATTATGACAGGACAGCTTTCGGGAGCACTGAAGCCCGACTACGTTATTCCGTTCAAGCAGGATAAAAAGGCCGCAATCGAAGCGCTGAAAAAGCATTACGGAAATAAGCGTTTTTTGCCTCAGGCGTTTAAAGATCAGAATCATATCGAAGAAGTAAAGGGAATTTATGTCCCGTTTTGGCTTTTTGATACCGATGCCGAGGCGCAGATTCGGTATAAGGCATCGAAAACACGTTTTTGGAGCGACAGCAGATATAATTATACCGAAACATCATTTTATTCTGTTGTTCGAGGTGGTAAAGTCAGCTTTGAAAACGTTCCCGTTGACGGTTCGTCGAAAATCGACGATGCGCTGATGGAATCGCTCGAGCCCTATCGCTTTTCGGATGCTCTTGATTTCCAAAGCGCATATTTATCGGGATATCTTGCCGATAAATATGATGTCGATTCCGAAAAGAGCATTGAGAGGGCAAACGAGCGAATCAAAAAGAGCACCGAGGAGACGTTCGCGTCAAGTGTTGTCGGATATGACACGGTAATTGCCGAAAACACTGCTCTGCAGTTGAAAAACGGTCATGCAAAATATGCCCTTTATCCGGTGTGGATTTTAAATACAACATGGAACGGTGAAAAATACACCTTTGCAATGAACGGTCAAACCGGAAAATTTGTAGGTGATCTACCGGTCGATAAAGCCGCTGCGAGACGTTTTCAGCTTGCTCTGACGGGAATAATAACCGCCGCCTGCTTTGCGGTATCATGGATAATGTGGCTTTTATAAAGGAGGCGGATGTAATGAAAAGAGTATTAATTGCTGTTTTTTGCGTTGTCATTTTTCTTTCTCTATCTGTTACCTCTTTTGCATCCGGCACAAGCCCTCGCCTTATCGACGATGCCGATATTTTAAGTATGTCCGAGGAGAATTATCTTCTTGCCTATTTAAACGAGTTAAGAAATGTGCATGGCGTTGACGTCGTTGTATATACCGTCGATTCAATCGGGTATTCTTCTGCGTCCGACTATGCTGAAGAGTTGTTTGAGTACCACGGCTACGGCATTGGCGTCGACAGAAGCTGCATAATGCTGTTTTTGAGCATGGAGGAACGTGATTGGCATATTTTAACGGCGGGCTACGGTATCACCGCTGTCACAGAAGTCGGATTTGATTATATATCCGAGCTGATTGTGCCCTATCTTTCGAACGATGACTACTTCAATGGAATCAGCGCTTTTGTCGATTGCTGTGATAACTTTATCAATCGGGCAAAAGCAGGAGATCCCTTCGATGAGGATGATCTTCCCAAAGAGTCCTTTCCATTTGGTCAAAATCTTATCATTTGTCTGATAATCGGTGCTGTGGCTGCCTGGATCTATGTATCAAAGCAGAAAGCCAAGCTCAAAACGGTGAGACATAAGGCGAATGCCAAAGACTACACAAAGGAAGGAAGCTTTGATGTTAATCTTTCCAAAGACTTCTTCCTTTACAGAACGGTGAACCGAAGCGCAAGATCGGATAGCTCGGGGTCATCGTCTACTCATAAAACAAGCCGGGGAACGACCGTTGGAGGCCGCAGCGGCAAATTCTGATTTTTTTGCCTTGATGAAAGGAAAAACAACCGTTATGAATTATCAATTAAAAAAACTGTTAAGCCTGGTGCTCTGCGCATTACTCATGATTGCCCCGATGCAAAATGTCCTTAATGCCGAGCATTTGCATCTTGATATCGATCATGACAAAGCAGAACAGGTCAAAGAAAATGAAAATATCGACCTTTTAGCGGTGCTTGAGGATATTCTCACGGCAGTGCTTACAGCCACCGCGACTCCCGTTTATGCCGATTATGAAGACGGAGTTGAGTGCGAGTACTGCGGCGGATATCGCTATGATGACTGGAAATGCGACAATGGCGATCACTGCGGTGAGGGAGCCGAAGGCAGCTGCTACGAGGAGCATCACTGCGGATATTGCGGCGCGTGTGACGACGATCACGAGATGTGCGACGACTGCGGCAACTGTCTTGAAGACTGCTGCGAGTGCGACGAAAAATGTCGCGGATGTTATTCGACAAGCGGCGATGTCTGCGATGTATGCGGCGAAAAATGCACGGAGTGTGTCGATTTTATCTGCGACGACTGCGGCATTTGTGCTGAGTGCGCGGGTAACGAGCTGTACTGCTCCGACTGTATGCTGTGCATAGGCTGTGCAGACTGGATATGCTACTGCGGCGAGGGCTGCTCAAATTGTACCACAGGATGCGAGCAATGCAATGAAAAGTGCATGGTTTGTGCGGAAGATGAGCTTTGCACCGATTGCGGAACCTGCTTTGACTGTCTCGGCGGCGAGGGAAACTATTGCTCTGAATGCTTGCTGTGTAAATTCTGTACGGATTACATATGTGAATGCGGCAGGGGATGCACCGAATGCGTGCTTATCTGTGAATCGTGCAGTGAAAAATGTGAAATGTGCGCAGACGGTGGCATTTGCCAGGACTGCGGAGTCTGCTTTGACTGCGTGGGCGGTGATGGAAATTACTGTGCTAACTGCGACCTTTGTAAATTCTGCGTAGATCAGGTCTGTGTAGGATGCGGTGAAGGCTGTACGGAGTGTGCCATTGTATGCTCCGAGTGCGGTGCGCTGTGCGAAAACTGCGCTGATGATCAGCTTTGCGGCGACTGTGAAGTGTGCTTCGAATGCCGAGGCGGCGAAGGAAACTATTGTGCCGAGTGCGGCTTATGCAAAATGTGCGTGGAATACGTCTGTGCCTGCGGCAACGGATGCTCAGAATGTTCATATGTATGTACTGAATGCGGTGAAAAATGCACTGCCTGCGCAGAGGATGCGATCTGTATAGAGTGTGGAACCTGCTTTGACTGCGTTGGCGGCGAGGGTAATTATTGTTCCGATTGCGGATACTGCAAAAACTGTGTTGAGCAAATCTGCTACTGCGGCAATGGATGCTCGGAATGCTCGATTATCTGTGTTGCTTGCGGCGAAAAATGCGAAAATTGTGCCGACGACGAACTTTGCGACGAGTGCGAACGCTGTTTTGACTGTGCCGGCGGTGATTTTTGTGCCGAATGCGGCGAATGCGGTGAATGCGTTGAGGTGTTGTGTGCCTGCGGCAACGGATGTAATCAATGCGCCGAGGTAATATGCGAGGAGTGCGGGGAAAAGTGCTCTAACTGTGCACCCGACGAATTGTGTGTAGAATGTGGCACGTGCCGTGACTGTGTCGGCGGCGAAGACGATTTCTGCTCCAACTGCAGTGTTTGCAAGTTCTGTGTAGATTATATCTGCGTAGGGTGCAGTGATGGCTGTTCCTACTGTGCAGAAATCTGCCCGGAATGCGGCGAAAAGTGTTCAAACTGTGCATCCGATGAGCTTTGCGTCGATTGCGGTATCTGCCGCGACTGCGCGGGCGGCGAGGGACACTTCTGCGACAACTGTCAGCTTTGTAAAAACTGCACCGAAATGGTATGCTACTGCGGAATGGGATGCTCCTCTTGCTCTGTTGTTTGTTCCGAATGCGGCGAGCACTGTGACCAGTGTTCGGAGGGGGAGATATGCGTTGACTGCGGCATTTGCATGAGCTGTATGGGAGAAAGCAACTTCTGTGCACAGTGTTCACTCTGTAACTCCTGCGCCGAGATGGTTTGCTCATGCGGCGAGGGATGTACAAACTGTGCGGACGTATGTATGGAATGCGGCGAGAAGTGCTCCAACTGTGCGGATGAGTTCTGCTCCGATTGCGGACTTTGCCGCGATTGCTCCGATGCAGATGGATTCTGCTCGGGATGTGGAGTTTGCGGAAACTGTGCAATTGCCTGTGTGTGCGGCGAGGGATGTGAAAACTGCGCCGATATGTGTCCCGATTGCGGCGAAAAGTGCAGCTCGTGTACCGACGAATTCTGCACCGACTGCGGACTTTGCCGCGAATGCGCCGGTGAGGATACATGGTGCGAGGATTGCCAGAAATGCGTAAGCTGTGCCGATATCTGCACCGACTGCGGACTCATTTGCTACGATTGTGCCGAATATTGGTGCGAGGATTGCCAGAGATGCGGCGATTGCTCGAATGAATATTGTCCCGACTGCGGCAAGTGTATAGATTGTGCCGATGAGATGTGCGATGACTGCCATTATTGCTCCGATTGCATTGACAATCTCTGCTCTGATTGCGGTGAGCTGTGCGCAGACTGCGCTGCGGTATGTGCCGAATGCGGAAAATGCGAAAACTGCGCCGATACCTGCTCCGACTGTGATATGTGCGAGGATTGCTGTGCCGAGCTGTCGCTCGATTACGGATGCGACCATGGAGTTTGCATTGAAAGTAACGAATGGAAGAGCCACTACTGCACCGAGGGCAATCATTGCATCACCGATGAGCTTGAATTTGATTACGACGAGAATGAGCACTGGAGAGTGTGCAGCGAAGGATGCTCAGTAAGACTCGATGCCGATGTCCATATCTTCGGATCGGGTGTTGTCGTAAAAGAGGCGACCGACGGTGAAGAAGGAATTATTAGCAAGGAATGTCTTGATTGCGGCTATGAAAAAGAGGAAGCAATTCCCAGTCTCAGCGGCGGACATAAGCACGAATATACCGACACCGTTGTAAATCCCGACTGTCTTACTGCCGGATATACAACTCACAGCTGTTCGTGCGGTCATAGCTGGACCGATTCCGAAAAGGCCGCTTTGGGTCATGATTTTGTATACAGCGGCGACGCAGACGGACACTACAAAGAGTGCTCGAGATGCCACGAAACAAAAGATCAGTCCTCTCACAAAATGGGCGAATGGAATACTGTTATAAAAGCCGGATATACCTTTGAGGGCGAAAAGCAGAGAGAATGCAAGATATGCGGATATGTGCTCAAAGAGAGTATCCCCATGCTGACAAAGCCTGAGGATAAGTTTGTAATTACCATTCCCGAGGATGTGTCGAAGCTGCCCACTCGTCCCGTTATAACCCCCGACACCGGTGATACTCCCGATACGCCGTCGGACGGTAAAGATACATCGGTGAAGGAAATGCTTTCTTCGGGCAAAGACAATAAGGTTCCCGAGCTTCCCACTCTTTCGCCAAAAGAAGACGGAAATATCTTTGAGGGTTGGGTAGACAAAGCAACGGGTGAAACGGTAAAACGAGGCGATAAGCTTACCGGAAATGTCGAGCTTGTGCCTGTATGGAAGGATTGCGGCGATGGCAATCATACAGATGCCGATTCAGATAATAGGTGCGATGATTGCGGATACATTACGGTAAAGGATACCACCAATGTTGCCGATGATAGTGAAACCGATGACGGCGATAATACGTCAGATGTGTCGAAGCTGGCGCCTTACCTGATCGGATCGTCGGGTGCTGTTGTCATTGGCTGCCTGATCGCGATTATTGCGGTTTTGACGAAAAAGAAAAAAGAAGATTAAGTAAATAATTAATATCAAAACAGCATAAGGAGAGCTAATATGAAATACGTTGGAATTTGGAATTTTGATTCGATCAGAACAATGAACGAATCTGACGAGTTTGTATATCTCAATGCGGAGGAGTATCTCAAATCTCCAATGCCCTACATCGATGAATCGGATGAAGAGGCAGTGGCCGATGAAATCAAGGAAAGAAAGCAGATAATCGGCTCGAAAATAGAAATTTGCGAAGACGGAAGTCTTTACATGCTCATTCCGTTACCGGAGGGGGTAACTAAAGAAGAAGTAGACGAAGCGGTCAGCTCGGGCGGAATCGTTTTGCGCCGAGGCATGATAAGCGGCGGACAGATGGGTTGGGAAGAACGCGACGGCGAATTCTGGTATAGCACGGGCATGGGCGAAGACGATTGGACAAAAGGAAGCGAGGATGGATATCTTAACGTTATGCTGTCACGCTATACCAAAGCCGAGTGATCGATAGAACATCATTATAGTCAACCCAATTTTAATATAAATACAGGAGGAAAAACTATGGCAAAGCATACTTGTGCAATCTGCGGAGCAGAACTCAATCTTCTCACCGAACAGAAATTAGCTGACGGCAATTATATATGCCGCAAGGTTTGTTCAAAAAGGTGTCTGAAGTATTTTGACAAGGTTTCGGCAACACTCGATTCGGTAAAATCCCATATCGAGCAAGTTGAATACGGAACCAAGGTGTTCAATCAGATTTTCTTGCCCCTTCAGAAGACCAAGAATAAGGAAGAAAAGCTGAAGAGAATCGGAACCACTCCCGAAATTGTCGTTTCGGAATCAACCGGACTTATAGCACTCGTTGAAAACCGTTATAAGATCTTCATATTCGGCAAAACACAGCATGCTTGCGTTTATCGTATTGCCGACCTGTATGGATATGACTACGAATATGAAACGGTTAAGAATTCCGATGGTAAAGAGGAAACGAAGCACTATTGCCGCTTGCTCTTCCACAACGTTGCCGGACTTTATGAATTCCGTATAGGCGTTGCCGGTGAAAAAGCATACAATTCGGTTGCAAAATATTTTGATACACTCTTTGGAATCCAAAAGACTCTTGGCAATATAGGCAACACATTCAAAAAACAGATGAATGCCATAAAGGCGGTTGCCGGCGCAATTAATGCCGTTAAAGAGGGCAATGTTGACGAGACCGTCGCCGAGGAAACCGTTGAGGCACTGGATGTTATGCAGTACGGCGACAGAACACGCTGGATAGAAAAGGCCGACGTCGCTTTGGCGAGTGTTCAGAAGTAAGAAACGATATTTTGTGACGTTTCTCATTGAATCGGCGGCTTTACTTCGAAAAACGGTCCAAATTCCGCGAGAAAGGAAGCTTTCGAGAGGCGAAAGCTATGGTCATGATAATGACTGATACCGTATTTTCCAACGGATGCATTGAGCTTGATGTGCCCGAATGCTGGAAGGTGTTTTCAAGCCTTGACAGCGATGGTAAAAAAACGCCGAAAAAGGTGCACGTATATAAGGATGCCTCTGTTGATGTCGATATTTTCACTCATGCAGGTATTACTGTCTGTATGTACGGCAAAAGTGAATACTATCTTTCACCAAAATTCTTTTACGACGATGTCTGCGATATAGAACCATTTACCGTAGGTAAAAACACATGGAACGGTTTTTCCTGCACGAGTCTGGGATATCCGTACATTATTCTGGATACAAAACAGGACGGATGCACGATCCAGGTGATGATACTTCTTCAAAACGGCGACAGAAAAATATCGCTTGATGATGAGGGTGTCAAAAGGATCATTGGCAGCATATCGGTAACGGAGATCGAATAAATAAAAAAGTGCCATCAAAAAAAGATGGCACTTTTTTGTGCCATCTTTCGTGTGATAATGTGATTATTCGTTTTCTTCCGTTGCGGCGACCGATATGGAAAGCTCGGCAAGAGCCTTTTCGTCGGCGGGCGCGGGGCAGGCTGTCATAAGCTCGGAAGCGTTCTGAACCTTGGGGAAGGCGATTACTTCGCGGATGTCCTCAATGCCGAGCATGAGAGCAACGAGACGGTCGAGACCGAATGCAAGACCTGCATGGGGAGGAGTGCCGTATTTGAAAGCTTCAAGCAGGAAGCCGAACTTGAGGTCGGTTTCTTCCTTGCTGAGACCGAGAACTTCAAACATCTTGGCCTGAATGTCGGGACGGTGGATACGTACCGATCCGCCGCCGGCTTCGCTGCCGTTGATTACGATATCGTATGCGATGGAGCGTACGCGACCGGGATCGCTGTCAAGATACTGAAGGTCTTCTGCCATAGGCATTGTGAAGGGATGATGCTTTGAAACGTAGCGATCTTCCTCTTCGCTGTATTCGAGAAGCGGGAACTCGGTCACCCAGAGAAGCTTGTAGTCGTCCTTCTTGATAAGACCGAGACGCTTTGCAATCTCGCAGCGGAGAGCGCCGAGCGAGTCGAATACTACCTGATTCTTGTCAGCGATGATGCAAAGCAAATCGCCATCCTTGAATCCGACCTTTTCGAGTATTGCCGCATTCTCTTCCTCGGTGAGGAATTTTGCATAGGAGGATGAAACGGTGCCGCCGGAGCACTTGTACCATGCCATACCCTTGGCGCGGTAGGTTTTTACCCATTCGGTAAGCGCATCGATCTCCTTGCGGGAGAACTTGTCGGCTCCGCCTTCAACACAGATGGCACGAACGCTTCCGCCTGCCTCAACAGCGCCGCGGAATACCTTGAATTCGCACTTTGCGGCGATATCGGAAAGGTCGCACAGCTCCATACCGAAACGCATATCGGGCTTGTCCGAACCGAAACGGTTCATTGCTTCAACGTAGGGCATACGGAGTATAGGAGTGGGAAGATCGATTCCCTTGAATTCCTTGAACAGACGAACAAGGAATCCCTCAACGACCTCCATGACCTGATCTTCGGTTACAAAGGACATCTCAAGGTCGATCTGGGTAAATTCGGGCTGACGGTCTGCGCGAAGGTCTTCATCTCTGAAGCAGCGTGCGATCTGGAAATAGCGGTCAAAGCCGGAGAGCATCAGAAGCTGCTTATAGACCTGAGGAGACTGGGGAAGTGCATAGAACTTGCCGGGATGAACTCGGGAAGGGACGAGATAGTCGCGTGCGCCTTCGGGAGTAGGCTTGATAAGATCGGGGGTTTCGATATCGATAAAATCGTTTTCGGCAAAATAGTTGCGTGCAAGATTGGAGATCTTTGCGCGGGCGATAATGTTGCCCTGCAAGTCGGGACGGCGAAGATCGAGGTAGCGGTGCTTTAAGCGAAGCTCGGGACGAACGTCGCTGTTTTCAACGATCTCGAAGGGAGGTGTTTCCGATTCGGAAAGCACCTTCATCTCGTCAACGGCGATCTCTATATCACCGGTGGGGATGTTGGGGTTAATAGACGAGCGCATACGAACGACACCCTTGGCGGCGATAACGAACTCGGCGCGCACCTTGAATGCCATATCGTGGATAGACTTTTCGGTCTGGTCGTCGAATGCGAGCTGTACGATACCCGTGCGGTCGCGCAGGTCGATGGAAATAAGGCTGCCGAGGTCGCGCTGACGCTGTGCCCAGCCGACAACATTGACTCGCTGACCGATGTGTTCTTTTCTGAACTCACCGCAAAATGCGGTTCGTCTGTCATTGTTAGTATATAATTCACCCATGACGGTTACTCCTTAAAATGAAGATGTATTATCAGTAATTATTTAACGAGGATCGCTTTGAGAGCATCGATATCGTTTATATCGATCTCGGTCTGCTCACTTGTGCTCATGTTCTTGAGCTTGGCCTTGCCGCATTCAAGCTCGCCGTCACCGATGATAAGGGTATAGGCGGCAGAGATCTTGTCGGCATATTTCATCTGAGCCTTGAGCGAGCGTCCGACAACGTCGCATTCGGCATAGATTCCGCTGTTGCGGAGTGACTCAACCGTTGCCATTGCGTAAACAGATGCACTCTCGCCGAGAGGGGCAACGTAGAGCAGGGGGGGACAGGCCTTCAATTCGGCATCCTTTTTGTTCTGCAGGGCGAGGATAAGACGGGTAATGCCCATTGCAAAGCCGATACCGGGCGTTGCGGGACCGCCAACCTCCTCGATAAGTCCGTCGTAGCGCCCGCCGCCGCAAACGGTGCTCTGCGCGCCGATGTCCTCGGCGATAAATTCGAATACGGTTCGAGTATAATAGTCAAGACCGCGAACGATCTTTGTGTCGATGGAATATGCAATGCCAAGCTTATCAAGTGCCTTTTTGAGCGCCTCGAGATGAGCGGCGCAGTCGGGGCAGAGATAGTCGATAGTCTTGGGAGCATTCTTTGCGATCTCCGAGCAGACGGGACTCTTGCAGTCGAGTATGCGGAGAGGATTAGTGTCAAGACGTCCGCGGCAGGTGTCGCAGAGCTCCTCCTTGTGACCTTCAAAATAATCGTAGAGCGCGGCGCGGTATTTCGGACGGCACTCGGGACATCCGATCGAGTTGATGTGCAGCGAGGTGTTGTCAATGCCGATCTCGCGCAGTATCGCATCGGCCAGTGCGATTATTTCGGCGTCTGCCATAGGCGATGATGCGCCGAACATTTCGGCACCGAATTGATAGAACTCGCGGCTGCGTCCTGCCTGCGGCTTTTCGTATCTGAAACAGCTTGTCAGATAGTAAAGCTTTAAGGGCATAGCGTCGGCGTAAAGCTTGTTTTCAACAACGCTGCGTGCCACGCATGCAGTACCCTCGGGACGGAGGGTAAGCGAGCGGTTTTCACGGTCGGTGAAGGTGTACATTTCCTTTTGAACGACGTCGGTGGTATCGCCCACACCGCGATTGAAAAGCTCGGTTGCTTCAAAGGTGGGGAAGCGGATCTCGCCGAATCCGCGAAGAGCGGACACGCGGCGCGCGCTTTCCTCAATATATCGCCAAAGGGGCGATTCGGACGGAAGAATGTCGATCGTTCCACGGGGTTTTTGAATCATTTTTATATTCCTTCTTTAAAATAAAGTGTTGATTTTGAAAAAAATGCAATAATCATGTGATTATATTTAATTAATTGTATCACACAAAGCAAAAAAAGTCAATAAAACGAGTGCAAATGCATGAAAAAAACAGCCGATTCTCGTCGGCTGTTTTCTCCGCATCATCTTTGTACGCGTCGGCGGGCCTTGTCCCGTATCTTTTTCGGGGAAATACGCTTTTTTCTTTTAAAGCTTGCCGCAAAACCGCCGAGCAGGGAAAAGGCAAGGGCGATGATGTTGTACAGAATCTGTGCCGAAGCACTTTTGTCGCCTTTGAAAAACAGGCCTATCGCAAAGATCACCAAAAGATAGAGCGCGCCCGAAAAAAGAGAAGACAGAAAAGAAGAATTGAGCTTTGACGAGGCAAGTCCGGCAAGAAAAGCGCCGCCAAAGAACATAGCTGACCCTATCAGTTTAATTGCTTTGTCGGGATCGGCCATTGATGGCAGAAAAATTCCCGAAATAAGCAGGATAATAAGCAGTACGCCGTATGAAAGGGCGGTTGCCGTCACAATATTACGAACGGCCTTGGTATCCATAAAAAATCCTCCCGCAACATATATTCTTAAAACAAATATATGCGTGCGGGAGAAATTTTATCTCTTTTTTACCGATTATTGAGCGTCGTCAGCCTTAACGTCGATAGAACGTACGGAAGAGCGGAGAATGCGGATCTTGGTGCGCTCTGCGCTGGTTTCGAGAACAAGAGTCTCGTCCTTGATGGAAACAACACGTCCGATAATGCCGCCGGTGGTAGTGATCTCATCGCCGACAGCAAGGCTGTTGCGCATTTCGTTTACCTGCTTTTCCTGCTTCTTCTGGGGACGGTAGATGATGAAATAGAAGAAGAGAAGAAGCGCGCCGAGCATGATAAGAGTAATCCAGGGAGAACCTGCGGTAGGCGTGGTAGTAGCATCGCCGGTGGTGGCGGTCAATAAAAGATTGATCATTTTTTCAAACATTCCTTACTGATAGTATTTTAGCTTGTTTTTTTGCCATTTAGGTTATTATATTACAAATGAAGGATTAATGCAAACGATATTTGTAAATTTTTTCACCCATATCCGTCAAGGCGGCGGGAGGTCAATATTGACATCGCAAAAACTGTGTGATATAATCGGTATAATAATTTTAAAAAGTGATGTTTTACAATGGAAGCTTTAGATACGAAGATCATCAGTGAAAAAGAGATTGAAACGGGCGCCGAGATCATAAGGCAGGGCGGCCTTGTCATTTTCCCGACCGAAACGGTGTACGGACTTGGGGCAAACGCCCTCGATTCGACAGCTTCGGCGAAAATTTACGCTGCCAAGGGCAGACCGTCGGACAATCCGCTCATCTGCCACCTTGCATCGGCCGACGATGTCGAAAAATACTGCATCGTAAACGAGATGTACAAAAAGCTCGCCGCGCGCTTTATGCCGGGACCGATCACCGTCATCCTTCCCAAAAAATACAACGAAAATGGCGAGCCGATAGTCCCCGATACAACGACGGGCGGACTTGACAGCGTTGCGGTGCGCGTGCCCTCGAACAGGATCGCCCGCAAGCTGATTGAAAAATCGGGACTCCCCATCGCCGCTCCGTCGGCAAATATATCGGGCAGTCCCAGCCCGACCACTTTACGCCACGTGCTCGAGGATATGTACGGCCGCGTTGACTGCATCATCGACGGCGGGGACAGCGAGATCGGGCTCGAATCGACCATCGTTATGCCCAAAGAGGACAAGATATATCTGCTCCGTCCCGGTGCCGTGACGATCGAGATGCTGCGCGATGTGTGCGACAATATTGTCGTTGATGCCTCTGTTACACAAAAATCGGACGCCCGTCCCTTGGCTCCCGGTATGAAATACCGCCACTATGCGCCGAAATCGAAGGTGGTCATGCTCGACGGTGACGACGAAAGCGTGTATGAATATCTTGCCGATAAGACCGATTGCGCGATTCTCTGTTACGACGGCGATAAATGCCTTCTTTGCCGCGATCACGCAATGTCGCTCGGCGATAAGAACGATCACCTCACCCAGGCGCACCGCCTTTTCGCCGCCCTTCGCGATCTTGACGGAGTTGGCACGATTTATGCGAGAATGCCCTCGCGTGAGGGCGTAGGCCTTGCCGTGTTCAATCGAATGGTAAAGGCGGCGGGATACGAGATAATTGAACTTAAATAAACGAAAAAACGGACACCGAAAACGGTGTCCGTTATTTTTTTAAAAAGCCAATACTCCGTACATCAGCAAGCTAACTATAACGGTTGCCATCGCAACGCCGACAAGAATGGCAATCGACGCTTTTTTTATGCGAAGACCGAGCAGAGAAGCGATGAGTGCGCCCGTCCATGCGCCGGTACCGGGCAGGGGGATTCCGACAAAGAGCATAAGCCCCAAAATTTCGCCCTCGGCAAGCTTCGAGCTCTTTTGCATCGCACGCTCTTCAAGCTTTGTGACAATGCCGCCGAAGAACTTCGTGGGCTTTAGCCATTTGAATATTTTCTTTATAAAAAGCAGAATGAAGGGGATGGGAAGCACGTTGCCGATTATCGAGATAATAACCGTTTCGACAAGGGGCAGCCCCAAAAGTCGGCCGACGATTATTCCGCCTCGGCATTCAAGCAAGGGGAGAAGCGACACCAAAAAGGTCACCAGCTCCGCCGATATATATTGTCCAAGCGTTTCGCCGAACCAGACAGCGATTGCATCCATTTGTTTTTCTCCGTGTGGATTGTGTTTTCGTAAAACCGCTATTCAGTATAACATATTTTTGTGAACGTGTCAAACCGTATTTTTTAATTAATAAAAGAAATGCACCCCAAATGCTTTGGGATGCGCGGTATGTAATAGCGATTTTATTTCCACTTGCCGAGCTCTTCGCGGCGCTCCTGCTCGAGGCGCTCTTTTTCCATGGTATCATTTTGCTTGATTTTATGCATCGAATACAATGTGTGCGCGAGAGTTTGTATAATGAATAAAATTGCAGGCAACAAATGGAGTATTACCGTAGGAATAAGGCATTGCAGTTCAAATGAGAAAAATGCGACAGGTAGGTAAAATGGCAACAATACGCAGTGTATAAGAAGTGCCAGACGAAAGGTTTTTTTGTTGTAAATTTCATTTTTGCTTTTAGGAAAGAAGGCACGTGTACTATGAAAAAAAACAAAATCAAGTAAAAATACGAGCAATTTATTTGGCTCGTGTTCATAGTGAAAGGCTAATATAATAATTATAACATGTATTACAAAAAATATTGCAGGGCACAAATCATGTGCAGTTATACTTATGCTATCGGAAAATATAATTACCGCGAGAATGTTTAACGCTAAAAGGGAAAGGGTAACTATAGCTATAAGGCGGTTTGTGATTTTTGCTGTCATGCGGTTTCTCCTTTTCGTTGGCTGTACGACCTTAAGTGCTCTTTATAGTAATCACTGAAAACACACTAAAATATTCGTCCCTTATTCTGTTATAGCCTACTACTTTATAATAACAAATATCAATGCCATAATATTTCTGAACAATTTTGTCAAAAGGAGTCCTTTTCGTTGGCTAATGACTGTAATTTTGATACAAGGTTCAATCAAAAATATGTTCTTTTATTTCTGCCAAAATCGACTTTTCAACATTGATCGTTTTTTTGAAAAGCCCTTCGACCGTAAAAGGCGTATAAAAGGAGACCTCTATTCCATTTTGTGTAAAAATATAAGTTTTCAAAGCATCCGTTTCGCTGCCTGCCACCAATCCAATTCGTGTGCTATAAGAAAACAAAGCATATGTGAAAGCCTCGTTTTTCAATTTTCCAACGACAGCAGCGTACGCCCTATCAACATCGACAGAGCCATCTCTTGATTGCAGGCTGACAAGCTGATGTGAGTCGGGAATCATAAGCATAGGAATCAAACATCGGTCTTGCTTCAAAATATCAGCGCTGGATGCAATATGATTGTTCAGCAAATCAATTATGCTTTCTTGTACGGCGGTATCGAGTTCTGAAAATTTCATAGTGGAGGCTCCTTTCGTTTGATAAGTATATTATACCATATAATTACAAAAAACGCAATCCCTTTGTATTAGAATTGCGGTTTATGTTTGGCTCAGAGAGGGATTCGGTCTCGTCGCGACACCGAAAGCCGCCTGCGATACGGCTTTGCTACGCTCCTCGGTCAGTCGCGGCTCTGACGTGCCACCGGCACGTCATTCACTACCGCTCCTGTTCGAATCCCTATAAAAATTCTACACCAACGAAAAAAGGACACCGTATGGTGTCCTTTTCGTTGGCTTAAATGCGCAAGCGGTGCGTAAACAGGGGTAAAAACGCAAAAAAGGTGCGTAATTTTATGATCCATATGCACCTAACAATGACAATAGCGCTTGAATAATACCGAATATAAACAATGCTACAGAAACAAAGAGTAAATTACTGCCTATTTTACTGTTTTTGGATTTGAAATGCTTTCCAAGAAAAAACATAGCAATACAAAGGGGACAAAACATTACGAAAGCCAATAATCCTTGTACGCGTTGGCTAGCAGTAAAATCGGGGATGGAACCACTTTGAACAAGACTGCTTAGCGCAGAAAAACCAATTAGAAAAATCACAAATATTGCTAACGCAATTATACCGATTTTTTGATTTTTATCAAGCTTTTTCATTTTACGTTCTCCTTTGCGGTTTTACAAGATGCGATTAACATAACTCTCAAAGAAGTACACTTAGAGGATAACGCTTTGAAATTCTGCTCATCAATATACTTGGTTCTATAAAGCAATTCAAGCCAATATCCCGTTTCACTTGCTTCTTTGAGAGCAATTTCAAATTTGGAGATAAAGTCTTTTGTTCCTTGTGCATACTGCGCTTCATGAATGTTTGCGCCAATTGAGGTGCCGCTTCTGCCGATTTGGTTAGCGATAATAGTTTCGTGATTTGATTTTAGAAATTTAACGAGATTTATAATGTCAACGGAAAATTCCATTGAAAGCTCAACGAGTTTGTTTTCTTTCATAGCTACACCTCCTATCACCGCTATTATACCATAAAATAGGTTGTTTGTCAAATGATGCATCGCCTTACGGCGATATGATGCATTTGCTTTGCAAATATGATGTTGCTCCACTGCGTTCCGCAATGATGTGATGTTTGCCTCAAAATGTGGCGAAGCCACACATCATTCGCGAAGCGAACATCATTGGCAGAGCCAACATCATTTGCCGTAGGCAAACATCATTCAAAAAACGCACCTTTGTCGGTAGACAAAAGTGCGTTTTTTGTTGGCGGAGAGAGAGGGATTCGAACCCTCGGTCGGGTATTAGCCGACACACGATTTCCAGTCGTGCGCCTTAGACCAGCTCAGCCATCTCTCCGTATGGCGGCTCAACAGATGGTATTATACCACGATATCAATTTATTGTCAAGATGATTTTTAAATAATTTTGCCATTTATCAATATTTTTATATATTGCCGTCAAATAGTCACGCTGAAATTACCGCATTACAGCTCACACACAACGTAGTTTTTGAGCTTGCGGTTCTTTATGGCGTTGTTGATCTCGCCGACGATCTTCGATGCCGTTTTGACATTATACGCCTGATTTCCGCCAAGCATTTTTGATGCGGTATTGCAGATCAGATTTTTGCGGTCCTCTTCGTCAAGCGATCCGAGCAGCTCCTCGCAGATGTCGCATTCGTCCTCGCTGAGCATGAGCGATCCGGGCTCCTTGCGAAGATAGTCGCAAAACAGCGCATTGACAAAGACAAGCAGATAAATATTTACGCGCGGCTCGCTGTATGGGTATCTGTGATTGTCGCAGAAGGTCTTGTACAGATATGCGACCTCATCGGGAGAATACTCGCGGCAAAATGAGTTTTCTGCGACCAATGAGAGCAGATATCCGCGTATAAAGTGGATTCCGCGAAGAGAGTTCGAGTTTACGGCAAGCGGATAGTCGATATCGCTGTTCGAAAGGTGAGCGCCGAAGCGTATATCGTACTTTTTGAGCGACATGATAAGCGAATGTTCTATTGTGCGGTTGTAATAGACGTTGGGCAGATGCAGCCGCGTGTGTTTTACCTTGACGAGCAGACCGGTCGCTTCGCAAAGGTGAAGCTTTAACCGTCTTTGACCGCTGAAATAGAGCTCCATTGCGCTCTTTGTCAAAAGCTCGTCAACAGCGCGCTCAATATCGTTGAGCCCGATGAGATAGGCATCGATATTGAATAGCAGTGAAAGCATAAGCGTGTGCGCGGTATCGGTCATTATCGAGCTGCTCTCGCCGTCGGTCCAGATGTTGATTATCTCGCCCAGCGCGTCCATGATGCTTGCGCGCACGCATGCGCTTTCGGCGGGAGTGATAAGCTCCAGCCGTTCGAGCTCGGCAATGAGCGAACGGGTGTAGTCGTTATATTTTATATTGGCTTTTTCTAGTGCGGTCTGTCTGAACGACAAGATTTCATTATTGGCCATTTTTTGAGTCCCACAAATAATAATCGTCGTCATCGGACGAATTATCTTCGTCCCATGCATTGTTGCTTTGATCGTGCATTTCGTCGTCTGACGTGGTGTCTCTTCTTTGCGATTTTTTGCCCATGCGGTCGATCCCCGGCAGAGGGATTTCGTCGGCGGGCATAAGGTCAAGAGATCCGTGACATTCGTTTTCGAATTTGTCAAACAGTATCTCGATCAGCTCGCGGTCGCCGATGCGGTCGCGGCTTTCCGTTTTGAGGTAGTAAAACAGCTCGAGAAGCTCGTGTACCGTTTGCGCGAAATTCTGCTGATTTATATACTCCGAAACGGAAAAGACCTTGATTATCATCGATAGCGCCCCAAGACCCGTCTCTATGCGCCCGTTTTCGCGCAACGCTTTTGCACGTGTGTCGATAAGTTCGGCGGCATCCGCTTTTGACAGTATAAGTCCGTATTCGGCCGTATGTTCGTTTAACGAGATCAGCTCGGCGGTATATTGCTCGTTTCTTTTCACCTGAAGCGAAAAGAAGTCGTGTATATTGATTAAATTAGACATGACAGGTTCCCATTTTGAAAAATATTACTACATATTATATCTTATTTTGCCTTGAAAATCAAGCAAATTAGATTACCGAATTGTGTATAAAGTCACGGTATATGTGCAAAACGACGGATATAGTGGTGTATATTATACAAAAGCCGCGCCCGCTTTTTGCGTACGCGGCTTTTGCGTAGGATGCATCATGTCCTTTGCAGCTTGGGATATTGGCTGTTATAGATCTTTGAATACAATCCGTTTTGTTTGAGCAGCTCGGCGTGCTTTCCTTGCTCAACGATATGACCATTATCCACGACCAAGATAATATCTGCATTTTCAATAGTGGAAAGTCTATGTGCGATTACAAAAGCGGTGCGTCCCTTCATAAGCTCATCCATTGTCTGCTGTATCAAAAGCTCTGTACGTGTATCGACGTTACTCGTTGCTTCGTCAAGAATAAGGATAGGTCTATCTGAAAGATATGCTCTTGCAATGGTCAGAAGCTGCTTTTGTCCTGCACTTATATTCGTGCTGTCCTCGTTTATTTCGGTTTCATAGCCTTTTGGGAGAGCATCGATAAAGCTATCAATGTGAGCTTTTTTAGCGGCATCCATAACCTCGTCCGCCGTTGCGCCCTCTTTTCCGTAGGCGATATTATCGTATACGGTTCCCGAAAACAGCATTGTATCCTGCAATACCATACCGAACATTTCTCTTACATCGGTACGGCTCATAGCGGTTATATCCTTACCGTCAACAAGCACTTTTCCCGATTTAGCATCGTAAAAACGCATCAATATGTTAACGATAGTTGTCTTTCCGCCGCCCGTGGGCCCGACTATTGCCACTTTCTCTCCGGGGCGGACGTGGAGATTAAGATTTTCGATAAGCGGTTTGTCTTCCGTATATGAAAAACAAACGTCCAGAAAATCAACAGCACCGCTGACCGTTACGTTTCCTTTGGGTTCGATCTCGTCCATTTCCTCTCCGTCAAGATATTCGTAAACTCTTCTCGCAGATGCGATAGTCGATTGTATCATAGACATTCCGTTTGCAATAGACTCAAGCGGTCCGGAAAACAGCTTGGTATACATAATAAACGCTACAAGCGCACCGACGTTGACACGTCCGTTTATGACGAGATACGCGCCTATCACGCAAATAGCCACATAAGAAAGGTTGTTGATAAGTCCGACGATAGGGCTTACAAGCCCCGAAATAAAGTATCCTTTTGCGGAATGGTCGGCGTATTTTTTCGTAACCTCTCTGTATTTTTCATTCTGCGACTTTTCGACGGAGAAGATCTTAACAGCGTCAAAGCAGGCTAAATTTTCCTCGCAAATGCTGTATAGCTTTCCCGCCTGTGTACGAGAATCGTTAAAGTGCTTCTCACTTTTCGATGCAAGAATTGCAGAAAGAGTAAGCGAGATCGGCACGAAAACGATTACCGCAAGAGCCATAATGGGTTCTTCTGTAAAAATGATTATAGAGATCATTACAAGCTGAATAACGCCGTTGATAATAACTCCAAATATGTCGTGTATTGATCCACCCATGATGGAAACATCGTTGGTCATTCTTGAAATAAATTCACCGTTCGGCGTGCTGTCAACTGCTTTTATCGGGATCCTTGCGATTTTCTCACTCATTTTTACTCTTATTTTGCAGGTGAAAAAGCTGCTCACGGAATAGTTCATGACAGCTTTTGTCAATGCCCCGAGAAGAGCGGATAAGAGATAAACGGCGGCGAGTATTATAATGCGGTTATTGAAAAGTGAGGTATCAATAGAAACGCCAATATCCAACAAGTCGTATATTTGATTTGTCAGATCACCGAGAATTTCGGGCGCTTTCATGGAAAGATATGCAGAAGCTATGCTGAGCACGGTGGCAAGAAGAATCCAATGAATGATCCCGAGCGCATCTTTCATTATGCGCAAAATTACTCCGGCAGAGCCCAGCTCTTTTGTTTGGGTATTATTCTTCATCTGCTCTCTCTTTTCCGATGCCAAGCTGTGAATCGGCGATCTCACGGTATATGGGGCAAGACGAAAGAAGCTCGGTGTGCGTTCCGACGCCGATTATTCGTCCTTTATCCAATACGTAGATGCGGTCAGCATTCATAGCCGTACTGATACGTTGGGTAGCAACGATTCTGCTTTTGCCTTGAAGGAGAGAGGCATAGTTTTCTTTGATCTCGCTTTCCGTAAGAAAGTCCAGGGCACTGAAGCTGTCGTCGAAGATGTACACGTCGGCTTCTTTGATCACCGTTCTTGCCATGTTAAGCCGCTGACGCTGACCGCCGCTCACGTTCTGACCGCTGCCGACCAGAACATAGTCAAGCCCCTCATTGTGAGAATCAACGAATTCGCTCATTTTGGAAAGCTTGAGCACCTCGTATATTTCTTCGTCCGTCGCATCGGGCTTTCCCATTTTGATGTTATCGCGTATACTTCCTTCGAATATCTGTGCTTTTTGCAAAGCTACCGAGAAATGCGAGCGCACGTCAACCTTCCGCATATCCCCATAAGAAGCGCCGCCTATAATTATTTTGCCTCCGCTCGGTTCGAAAAGTCCCGACAGCAGCTTTATCAGCGTACTTTTTCCGCTTCCCGTACCTCCGATGAGGGCAATATGTTCGCCCTGCTTTATCGTAAGGGACAGATTTTCAAGTACATTTTTTGCAGAATCGGGATACGTAAAGGAAAGATTTTTGATTTCAATGTCAAAGCCGTTTGGCTTTTTGCCCTCACCCTTGGGTATCGTTTCTTCATCGGGACTTGAATGGATCTCATTGAGACGTCGTGCGGACACCTTTACCTTGGGCAGCCACGCAAGGGTCCACGAGATGTTGATGAGCGCGTTTGATATCATGCCGATATACTGAAGCACGGCGATGATGCTGCCGGTGCTGATTCCGGAGCCTGTCTGTGCTCTTAAACCTCCAAAGTATATTACTGCAACGGTGGCAAGATTTAAAAGCAGCATGGCAAAGGGATCCACCATTCCTCCGCGTGTGTTTGCGCGTATCATATACTTTGCCATTTCCTCGGTTGCGAATTTCGCTCTGCCGTGCTCGCGATCCTCGTTGTTGAAGGCTCTTACCACACGGAGCCCCGACAGTCGTTCTCTGACGATTTTATTCTGCATATCAACGTACTTGTCCGATTTATCCCACATATCATAAAGAGGGCGCATAAGAACAAGTACCAAAATAAGAATCGGAGGGATCGACAGCATAAATACAGCCGACAAAACGGGATCTGCTAAAAAAGCCAAAACTGCCGACCCGACAAACATAACGGGCACGGTAAAAAGGGTGTAAGGCAGGCTTGTGACAGTGCCCTCGACGTGCCAAATATCATCGGTAGCTCTCGTCAAAAGTCCAGAGGGGCCGATTTTCGTGTAATTCGTGTAGGAAAGGGAATTGATTTTTTCAAAGGTTATGCGGCAGAGATCGGATGAATAGCCCGCAGAAACAGCGGTGTTGAGCTTTGCGCTAACAACGTTTGATGAAACCGATACGATTGCCAAAAATACCATTATTATTGCGTATTGCCACACAAGGTGTATATTCTGCTCCGAGATGCCTTTTTCGACGATCTCGCTCATAACGAAGGGCATTAAAAGCGAGCAGATCATGCCTATTCCGTCGATCAAGGCAACTCCCGCAAGCTTTTTACGATAGGGTTTCAGTAATTCAATCAGTTTTTTCATTTTTGTCTTTGATTTTCAGTTGATGGTTTATCTCCGAAAGAAAAGATAAAGCACCCGTGACGAGCCGCCGCGGGTGTTTATTGCCGTATAAACAAAAATCCCCGGGGCGTAACTCTACGCACCGGGAAAACAGATCATCGGTTAAATGACGCGTTATACCTTACTATCCTCGGAGGCGAGTACGTTAATTTTGACAGAATTGCAATTACAAGTGCGGTTGGTCATTGTATTCTCCTCCTTTCGTAAAATTTCTTAAGCGGTATTGTACCACGGTTTTGTTCCTTTGTCAATAGCGAAGCGGAAATTTTTTCAATGCACATGAAGGATGCTTTTGTTTGTTGCGTTGCATGAAAAATACGAGAGACACCGAAATGCTCTCGTATTTTTCATTATTGCCGTGATGTCCGGATACTGTATACAGACCAGCGCAGCACGGTTGTTTATGATGACACTCAGCAGCCTTTGGGGTCGAACGACGGGTTTACGGCATACATATTGGACTGATTTGCGAAATGGTCCTGCGCGATCGTGAGGCATTCCGCAAAGCGCTGATAGTGTACTATCTCGCGCTCACGTAAGAATCGTATTACGTCGATAACGTCGGGGTCATCTGCCAGACGCAGTATGTTGTCGTATGTAACGCGCGCTTTCTGCTCGGCTGCGAGGTCCTCGTTAAGGTCGGCAAGCACGTCACCCTTTACGGCAAAGGTCATGGCCGAAAAGGGAACACCCGATGCCGCTTGCGGATAAACTCCGGTGGTGTGGTCGACAAAGTAGGTGTCAAATCCCTGACGCTTGATCTCGTCGATCGAAAGATTGCGGGTGAGCTGATATACGATGGCCGATATCATCTCGACATGAGCAAGTTCTTCGGTTCCTATTGACGAACGAAATTGTGCATGATATAATATATAGTATATAGGAGGGGTAAAAAATGGAGTTTTACGAATACAAAGAGTATATGACAAGGGAGCAATTTGCTCACGCTTCCACCATTGCAAATGAAGATGAATTACTAAAATTCATTGCTGAAACATATGATTGCTATGTAAATACACATAGCAAGGAGCAGACACTTTTGATTACAAACCCAGATGCACTTTTTCGGACACCGGAAACACAAGCAGTTTTTGTTGCCGAGTTCAAGAAATACATAAGAGATGTAATGGGTATAAAGAGAGAGGAAGTGCAAAATGGGAACAACACAAAGAACAGACCCAGAGAAAAAGATACTAAGAACAGAGGATAATCAACCACACCGCGTTTGTGCCTACTGTCGTGTATCTACGGACGAAACCGACCAAAAGAACTCACTCATTGCACAAAAGCAGTTTTTTGAACGATATTTCCAAGCACACAGAAATTGGAGCAATGTGGATATATTTGCTGATGAGGGGCTGTCCGGCACTTCGCTCAAAAAGAGAGATGCATTCAACCGTATGCTGTTTGAAGCAAGGCGAGGAAAAATTGACATTATCCTCACAAAAGAGGTTTCCCGATTCTCCAGAAACGTGCAAGACCTTCTCAATATCGTGGAAGAACTGCGTGGAAAGGGTGTGTATATTTGGTTCTTGTCCGATGACATCAACACTGAAAGCGATGACTACCGTGAAAGATTGACTCAGGCGGCGACCAATGCCGAGCAGGAAAGTTTGAGAACCTCTCGCCGTGTCAAGTGGGGTCATCAACAGCAAATGCAGATGGGTGTTGTTTTCGGTCGGAAAGAAATGTATGGGTATAACATTGTCAAGGACGAACTCGGCATACAGCACTTTGTTACCATACCAGAAGAAGCCGCGGTTATTAAGAGCATTTTTGAATGGTTCGCAGCGGGCGAAGGCACACACCGCATTGCAAGGCGACTCGAACAGCAAGGAATTACGACCAAACGATATAAACACGGTTGGAGCAATACCGTCATTCTCCGCATACTCCGCAATGAGAAATATGTGGGCGATTTGGCACAGGGCAAGACATACACACCAAATGCACTGACTCACGAAAAGAAATACAACCGAGGGGAATACTATACCTACTACACCAAAGACCACCACCCGGAAAGTGCAATCATTGACCGAGAACTTTGGAACAAGGTGCAGACCATTCTTGCCGAAAAATCTCCGAGCGAAGAAATCAAGGCGAAGCACTCCAACAGATATTGGACAAGTGGCAAGGTGTATTGCGGTTTATGCGGTCAGCGATATGTCAGTTATCATAAGAAGCAGAAGAACGTGCCCTATCGTGCTTGGGTATGCTTTGAGAACCACCAGAGAGGAGCACGCAAGCAGATAACACTCGACACAGGAGAAACTGTCACGGTCGGTTGTAATGCCCGTAGAGTGAACGACAGAGTGCTGAAAACCGCCGTTCACGACATTGTTGCGGACTACCTTATCCCGAACAAAGATGCCATTCTCGCAGAACTGAAAAGGGATATTGAAGAACTTTCAAAACCCAAAGACAGCACCGCCAAAATTGCGGAACTTGAAAAAGAGGTTGCAAAGAAACAAGACCAACTCACGAAACTCACACAGGGATGGATAAGCGGAACTGTTCCAGAGAATGCTTATCAAGCGACCATTGGAGTTATCAATGCGGAGTATGAGAAACTGTGCCGAGAGTTGAAAGAGGTACAGGACAGCACCTCAAACGAGTCAGAGATACGGATATACGAGGACTACATAAAGCAACTGCAAGAAATGGTTGACCTCTCTGCCGATGATTTGAACGATGTTTACTATGAGAGAGCAACAAAGCAGATTTTTGTCTATCCCGACAATTTGCTTGAGTTTCGCCTGTCGTTCATTCCTATGCCTGTGTATGTGCAATACAAGACAGTAGGCAGGGGTGAGGACTACACGGCAGAGTTTACGATACTGACCGCAGAGGAGTTTGCACAGAAGGTCGTAGAATGCCCGAAGAATGAACTACTTACGGAAAATACAACCGAATAACACAAAAGAGAGGTTTTGAACCTCTCTTTTTTTGATGTTTTTGAAATATCTATGAGGAAAAACGATAGGCAGACCGACAAATTGGAATTTATCTTGTTTTTTGCAAGTCGTTTAACAATTTTCTTGCATCTTCAAGTGTTGCAGTTCCTGTAAGAATTACACACGTTTGTTCTCCCTCTAAATTTATTCCGCCATTTTCATCTGACTTAAAAATAATCATCTGTTTCATTCCGAAATTTGCTTTAATCAACCCAAAGGATTCGCTGTTTAGTTTTGAGCCCGTCCAACTGCGATAAATTAGGCTGGAGGGCGAGGTTCCTGTCATCTTAAAATCAACATTCTTTCCTGCCGTTTCAGGAAAAGATGCAATTTCTATTTTTCCATCAAAACGGTCAGGTTGGAACAAATAAAAGTAATACTTGCCTGCTATTTTCATTTCAGTTTCTATGAAAGAGCCTTCACTCATATCTTCAGTAACCTGTACCGCCATAGTCTGCGAAACATTCCATTGAATCGGCACAAAGCAAAGAATTATTAAGACTGACAACACTATTGCTGACGGGATTACAATTTTCTTCATACAATCACATTCCTTCGTCAAATTCAAGTTTATCGAACTGTTTTCACATATTCAGTATATCATATTTTTTGCTGTTTTTCAATTGGTTGTCTGTATCATTCACAAAAAATTGAAAATATGTGCTTATCTTTTCAAAAGTTCTTCTATTGCTTTCAACTTGTTTTCTGCTTCATCGAGTTCCGTTTTTATCTGTCTCAGTCGTTTTTTGTAATACTCTGTGTCATAAAATGCTTCCATTCGATATAATTCTAATTCATTGACTAACTCTTTGATTTTGATACAATCTTCGCAAATCATATTTTCTTCCATTGTATTTTCTCCTTTCTCAATATTTTGAAATATCTATGCGGAAAAATCAGCGGAGTATTTCATCTGCAATACTGCTTTGAAATGGTTCTGCTTTTCGTGGTGTCGGTTTGTCACCTAAAACATCATCAATCAGTTTTGCCATTTTTCTTTCATACTGTTGCTTGGTCTGGTGTATTGCTTTGGTAATGTTCTTTGATAGTCCTCTCTCCAAGTCGAATTCTGACATGTACTCCGCATAACTGTCTTGCAATTTTTCGAGTTGTTCTTTCTTTCCAAACCACTTTTTCGCATTGAAATTACTATACTCGTCAATAGGAACTATAAAGGTGTGGAGATGTAATGTCTCTTGGTCTCTGTTTATATCACATCTTATCAAGTTATCGCCACCGAATGTGTCCTTTAACCATTGTATGTTTTTGCAATACCATTCTTTAAAGTTCCGTGCAATGTGCTCTTCCATTTCGGGTGAGAATGTCAGCACAATCTCAACAAGTGCGACTGCGTCTTTTCTGACCTTTCTCCCGGTCCTCTTTTCTTGTTCCTTTTGTAATCGTTTCACGGTTTGGAGCATAGTTTCATCTTGGTATCGTTTTATTGTCTTGTTATGTCTTTCGGGATGTGCTCGGTTCTTCAAATGCTCTCGGTCGTTTTGGTGCCGTTCCACTTTCGCTATGCTTTCCTTTTTATGTTTCTGAAACCTCATTATGCAATAGTTTGCCATTCGCTTTCCTCCTTTCTTTTTCTTCGCCCTCACTCGTTCTTAACCCTGCGTAGCAGTTTCAAGTCCTCGCTCGGTCGTGGTTTCATTCCGTTTCGACCGTTCTACGATACGAACGGCAGAAACTACATTCAACCAATCTCATAACAAAAGTATGACAGAACACGGTCATTCTTCGGTTATGAGGTTGACTTACTACACTTCACATTCATGAAGCAGTAAGCAAAAAGAGACATTCTCTTTTTGAAATCTCTGTGATGAACCCCAAAACACTTAAAATCGGTTTTTCCCATTTTTGGTTTTCATCTTACATACTTATATCAAATTAAATAAAAAAGACCTAATTCCACGGTAATGGAATTAAGTCGTTGTTCATTACTTCCCGATAAGCAATGAACTTTGATATAAGTATGAAATATTGTCATAAATAATCAAAGTCCTGCCGGCAGTAATTGACAGGACTTTTTCTCATTCTTGGGTAGGCGGTGCATAACACCGATAAGCACCTAAAAAAATTCGGGTGTTGCGAGCCTAAGTAATAAGTCCGCTCGGCGATTTCATGTATCAGTCCCATGACTTTGTCGCAGTGATAATAGTTGGTAGTAAATTGACACGTAAAAACAAGAACTACGGGTGGAACCCATGAAGAGGAACTGTTTTGTGAAATCAAGGGCATGGTGAGATTTCCCGAAAGGGTTGAAACAGCAAGGCAATGAAAAAACCTTGTCTCTCGGACTGACACTGCTGTAAGACTCCGACGGCGTGTGTGTTAATTTAGAGATTTTCCTTGCTTTTGCAAGGGGAATCTCTGCCTTGCGACAACCCGCTCTGGCGTGAGGGTTGGAAGGAGCAAGGCAGGTTGAACCTGAATGTTGACATGCTAATACCTCTGCTGAACGAGTTTAGGCGAGTTCAGCAACCCTAAAATAATAAGTAAGGCGATGAACCTAAATTCATCGCCTTTCGCTTGGTTCTTCGCGGGTGAAGAACAGGAAAGGGGGAGGAACCCGTAAGGGTTCCGTGGGGGAAAACCAAAGAAAAAATCAAAATATCTATGAGGAAAAATAAAACTCCCTCATAGATATTTTTTACTTTTTTGGTAAATGCACAATAATTTTCCTCTATACCAATATCGGTCAGCATGCCGACGATCTTTCTGTCGGGCATCGAAAAACGCTGCGAAAGATAGCGCAGCGATGCGCCGAGTTCACCATCGGGACCGCCAAGCTGGGTGATTATGATCTTCGCCATTGCCGGATTGGGATTTTTGATCTTTACCGGGTACTGAAGTGTTCTGTCATAGCTCCACATATTGTTTTATTCCTCCTTTATCGGCATATTTCCCAGGGCCAGGGCGAGTCGTTCCACGTCCATCTGCCGTTTTTGACGGCAGATTTTTGTGTGATCGGCCCACAGTGCTCTTCGTAGGCGGCTACGGCTTTGCGATAGTGCTCCAGATGTTCTTCAAAGTATTCGACGGCTTCGTGGCAATCGGGATGGGAATCGAGATAGAGGGAGCAGTCGACAAGTGCAAATTGGCACATCTGCACCTGACGGAGCAGATGATTTCTTTCGAATTCGTTCATCGCCTTACCTCGCATCCTCTTGCTTTGCCATAGCCCAAAAAGGGTTTGTCAAGCTCGCCGAATATTGTTCCTTTAACGAGTGCCTTTTCACCGTCGTATATCATGCGCCAGCTTTGACGGGGCGCATATACCATCGCAAGCATGGGATATTCGCATTTCTCACGCTGAAATTGAGGCGAGGCACCTGCCGTTCTTTGTTGGTAGTTCAATTTCTTTTCTTCCTTTCTCGTTTGTTTTTAACCTTACTTTGGAAACGTCTCCGTTGATAAGGTATGCCGGCAGATGATAGTTTGACACTGCCAAAAAGCTTTTTTATTCATAAATAGTTTATGTTATTGCATTTGACAAGAACGCGTATATATGATATAATATATTATTAAAATCGACTTATTGTCGCCATTTTTAAAAAATACGTTAGCTATCCGCAAAAAGGAAAAAGATAAAATGCCCAAGTATACAGAAAAAATCGAAAAACTTAATCTTCCCGTTGTGCCCGTTCGCGGACTTGTTGTATTTCCCTCGATCCCGATAAGCTTTGAGATCACTTCAAAGGCTTACGCTGCGCTTTGTGAAGAGGCCGAAAAATTCGGCGAACATATTTTCTTCGTTTCACAAAAGGATATGGCCAAGGAAAAGGTTAAAGTCGGATCGTAGCCATGTCGTTCTGTGAGCCAAGGAGTTGGTTTCAAGTGTTGTCTTCCTAAGACCGCTTGGCCTCCGACTTCTTACGCTGCGCTTTGTGAAGAGGCCGAAAAATTCGGCGAACATATTTTCTTCGTTTCACAAAAGGATATGGCCAAGGAAAAGGTTA